>JALOBE010000015.1 GCA_023228425.1 Syntrophales bacterium | reverse complement strand
TTGGTCAGTATGTAGACGTAGCCTGTGGTCGTCATGACAAAACCCTCCTTCTGTGGTGTGATACAGATTCCTCACACGCCTTCGGCGGTTCGGAATGACGGGGGGAGCAGCGGTTCGGAATGACAGGAAGGGGAGGCGGACGGTCCCGGAATGGCGGGGAGGGGCGGTCAGGCGGTTCGGAATGAGGGGAGGAAGCAGGGGTGCTAAAGTTCGTAATGAAAAGAGTGCGTCATCCCAGAGGCCTTGGTGATACAGATTCCTCACGCGCCTTCGGCGGTTCGGAATGACGGGGGGAGCAACGGTTCGGAATGAGGGGAAGTGTGGCGGTCGGACGGTCCCGGAATGACAGGGGTTTGTCATTTCGAAGGAGCGAAGCGACTGAGAAATCTTGCACTTGTCACGTGCCGGAAGCGTCCAACGGGTTACAACCGCTCTTTGAGTTTCATGATCCTCCGCCAGGACTCGTCTATTCGTTCGGGGCTGACCACGCCGCGTTCGACCAGGCGGGCGATGACCGCCCCGGCCTCGAGGGCCACCTCCTCGTCATAGACGGAATTGTTGGCAAAGAGAAGAATGTCGATTCCCGCCTTAAGAGCCTTTTCAAGGGTCTCTTCGAAGGAGTAGGTGTCCCGGATAGCCGCCATCTGGAGGTCGTCGGAGATGACGACTCCGTCGTAGCCGAGCTGTTCCCGCAGGATGCCGCCTATGGTCCGTTCCGACAGGGTGGCGGGAAACAGAGGGTCAACGCGACCGTTGAACGTGTGGGCCGTCATGACCATGTCCACCAGGCCCCCCTCGATGAGGTCCCGAAAGGGAAGAAGCTCCCGCTCGGACCAGAGATCCGTCACATCCACGAACCCTCCGTGGGTGTCAGCCTCTGAACTTCCATGACCGGGGAAATGCTTGACCGCCGAGAGAATCCCCGCCTCCCGGAATACACCGATCACGATCGCCGCGTTCCGGGCCACCACCGCCGGATCGGAGGAAAAACTCCGCTCCGGCGCGCCGATGACGGGGTTGTCGGGATTGACGTCGAGATCCACCACGGGGGCGATGTTGAGGTTTACGCCCGCGTCCACCAGGGTTCGGGCCGTCATGACCGCCGCATCTGTTGTCACGACGGGATCGTCAAGGCGGCCCAGGAAGCGCTGGGACGGTGACGGAGGAAATCCCCGGCGTTCTTTCAGCCGCGAAACCCGGCCGCCCTCCTGGTCAACGGCCACAAAGAGGGGGACCGCCGCCCGGCTCTGAAGTTGTCCTGTCAGGCGCTTCAACTGTTCAGGAGAATGAATGTTTCTCTCAAAGATTCCCCGGGGAACGTCGTAATCGAAAAGAATGACACCGCCCAGGCGTCCCGCTTCAATATCGTGGGTAATCCGGCTTTCCTCGTCGATGGATACTCCCCGGAACCCGACCATGATCATCTGGCCGATTTTCCTCTTGAGGTCCGGCTCTTCGGCCCGGGACTCCAGGGAAACACCGACGGCGAGCAGGAACACCAGGAGAACCCGGACGAGGAATTTCATATAACCGCCCCGGCGGCTCAAATGTTTGATCTTCTCAACCATGATGACCCATCACAAGGAGACATGTTTTCTTTACCATCGTCACCGTGCGGGATTTCTCCAGAGGCCGACATGACAACCAACCGTACTCGAAAGGGGACGGTCGCAATTCTGAAGGTCTTCCGTCATTCAGACCAGGTACGCCGGGCTTCGTCCAGGTCCTCCGGGGAGTTGATATTCCGGAACATGAGCCCCTCGGGATCAAAGGACTTCAGCACCCGGGGAGGAATTTCCACGGTGCGACACCGTTTGAAAAGAAGCTTGATCTGCAGCCGGTCGTCATCGATGAGCTTCTTCATTGCAGACAGACAGCGCCGGGAATAGACGGCGTGAAGCGGCTGGGGCCCGTCGGCCGGCGCGGGGACCAGCACGTCGCAGTCATCGGCCTGGGACAGCATCCAGGCAATAAAGGACCTGTTCAGAAAGGGCATGTCGCAGGGTGCTACGAAGGCCCGCTCGGACCGGGTGAAGAACAGCCCCGAGTATATGCCGCCCAGGGCCCCTTTTCCGGGAATGATATCCGTTACGATGGTCAGATCCAGATCGAGATAGGCCCGGGGATCGTTGGTGACCAGGATAAGTTCGTCGAAAAGATCCCTGAAGAGGGTGATGGTCCGGTCGAGAAGACGCTCTCCCCCGAACTCGATGAAGGCCTTGTTTTCCCCCATCCTGCTGCTTTCTCCGCCGGCAAGAATAATACCCGTCATGGCCCCGCGTCTTCCCTCAACGGCACTGCTCGAGAATCGCTTCAATGACTGGAAGGGTGTAGTCCCGCATGCCCCAGACATCAGCGGTCAGGGCCGCGTTGAGGGCGATTCTGTTGATATCCGCTTCGGGTATTCCCACCTCGTTGAGCGACACAGGGCTCCCGATGGACCTGAACCACGCTTTCAGCGCTTCCGTGCCCGCCCTGGCGGCCTCGCTGTCATCGCCGGTATCGACGGCGAAGATGCGCCGCGCGAACCGGGCTATTCGCGCTTCCGTCGCCCCATCGGCCGCCGCGTAGCGCATCCAGCCGGGAAGAACGATGGAAAGACCCGCACCATGTGCTACGTCATAGAGAGCGCTTAAAGAATGCTCGATCATATGAGCGGGGAGACTGAAGCGACCAATTCCCGCCGAAACGAGACCGTTGAAGGCCAGCGTGGTCGCCCACATGATGGCCGCCCTGGCATCGTAGTCCCGGGGATTTGCAAGAATCGTCTCCATGCTTCCCATGATCACCCTGGTGAGCGTCTCTACCAGCCCTTCCTGGAGAATCGGAGCCGCGGCCTGGCCGTTGAAATATCCCTCGAGCATGTGCGTGATGGCGTCCACGGCACCGTAGGCACTCTGGTTGCTGCTCAGGCTGTAGAGAACCGTAGGGTCCAGGATGGATGTTTTCGGCTGGATGTGGGGCGACCGGATGCTGAATTTCTGTGCCCCTTCTTCACGGGTGATGACGGCTGTGGGGTTCATCTCCGAGGCGCTCGCCGACAAGGTGAGTACCGTCAGAACGGGGAGGGCCGCCGTGATAACCGCCTTGCAGGTGAAATAATCCCATACGTCCTGTTCGGCCGGAACTCCCGCGGCGATGGTCTTTGCCTCGTCGATGACGCTTCCGCCGCCCGCGGCGAGAACTGCCTCGACGTTTTCACGGCGGGCCAGTTCGATTCCTTCACGGACGTGAGACAGGACGGGGTTGGGACGGACGCCCGGCCACTCAACCACCTCGAGCCCGGCCTCGCTGAGGGATGCCGTGACCTGGTCATAGACGCCGTTTTCTTTTATGCTTCCCTTCCCGTAAACAAACAGCACGCGGCGCCCGAAACGCCTCGTCTCTCCGCCGATACGGGCGATCTGCCCTTCGCCGAAAATGATTTTTGTGGGATTTTCAAATATAAAATTTTTCATGGTGCCTCCGCCTTTCGCTCACGCTCAGGTGTATCATGGTGCGTTACCGGTGGCGTGTCACGTTGTATCGTTGCCCCGGACCACGCGGCCGAGCGCTTGACGCGGCGGGTTTTGATCCGAAGAATCCGCGGTCGCACGGCACCGGTAACATGTTTTTCACTGGCTATACACAAGGAATCCGGGGCTGTCAACAGCGGCTCCGGGGCTCTTCGTCGTCAAAAACCGGGAAAGAGCGGCAGTACGGATCCCTCGAAGAAGAAGTGAAACAGAAGAAGCCCGGCGACGAAAGAGGCGGCGGCAAGGAAGCGGTTCATGGCCCTGAAGTTCAGTATGAACAAAACCAGCACCACCAGTCCGAAGACGAGACAGTAGGAACAATAGACGTCGTTGACTATCTGAAACCGGACAAGCAGAACCTCGCCGCCCAGGGAGCCGGAAAGCATCATGGCCCTCGACTGGTCGACGAAGGAACGCCGGCGGGCCGGGAAGGGAAGATTGAGAACCAGAAGCGCTCCCATGAGGAGAATGCCCACCAGAACGAGATCCGCCCCGAATATGGTTCCCCGCAGATAGGAGCAGGCGGTGCCGCAGAAATTCCGGTAGTACAGCTCCAGGATTATTCCGAAGATGGGAAGAGCAATGTCGAGCAGCTTCTTGATAGTGATTCGGTTCATTCTGCCGACTGTTCCTCCCCGGAAAGTGCGGCATCTCCGAGGGCCTCGAGGGCGTCCAGTATCGCCCTCGGGCCCGTAACGGTTTCAGACTCCCCCTGCCTGATGACAACCATGGTGGGCGTCGCGCGGACATTGTCTTCCATTATGAACGTGTTGAGGCTGGGGTAGAGACTCCGGGCGTCAAAGGCCTCGTAGTCGACGGCATGTTCCTCAAAAAAGGCGGCCAGGGCATCGTCGGTCCTCATGTCCTGCCGCGTCGCCGCTTCAAAGAGGAAGGCCCTGATCGCCAGGGCTCGCTCGAGCGTATTCTCCGCCTTCAGGGCGTACAGGAAAAAGTGGGCATACAACAGTGATTTCTGGTCCGTGGGAATGTCGACTATGAAAAGACGGATCGCATTTCTTTCCACCAGGTCAAGGAGAAGAGGTTCCGCTCGTGGTTCCAGGGCACGGCAGGGCGGGCAGAAATAGTTCGAATAGAAGTGGACCTCGACGGAACCGTCGCCATAAGCGGTGAAAACCGAATTTTCGTCATCCGCTGCGGCGGGAGCAAGAACAATCAGGCAGAAGAGAATAATGCCTGCCGTAAGGCACAGAATGTTCCTTCCCGTTGATACTTTTTCCCGGGGCATCTCTCGCTCGTTCTTTCTTGAACGTTCCATGGGGCCTGTTCTCACAGGAATATTCCCGGCCTCCCGCGGCCTGTTGTGGGGGGCGGTTCCGCCTGACACAAAGAACCGCCTGCAACGAGGTATATATCACTTCTCTTTCGTGGTTCGCAAGGTCCCGGCAGGCCGGGGAATGAACGCTTTTTCACCGTGAATACCCCGGAGGACCTGCGACTGCGCGTCGAATGGCATTTCGAGATGCTTTTAAGGCACCCTCCGAGGAACGTCTGGTTCCGTCGTTTCGAGAAACGTTTATATATTCCGTCGTTTCAGGAGGCCTGTATATGGTCCCGTTTCGAGGAGTTTCATATGTGCCGTCATTTCGAAGGGTGTCCGTGACACAGATTCCTCACACGCCTTCGGCGGTTCGGAATGACGGGAATCCGCTGGTATGGTGGGCTTGTTACATTCCGTTATTTGGATGAGCGCTCACATTCCGCCATTTCGAGGAGTTTCATATATACCGTCATTTCGACGGGTGTCCGTGATACAGATTCCTCACACGCCTTCGGCGGTTCGGAATGACGGGAATCCGCTGGTATGGTGGGCTTGTTACATTCCGTTATTTGGATGAGCGCTCACATTCCGTCATTTCGAGGAGCGCCTAAGGTCCGTCATTTCGAGGAGCGAAGCGACGAGAAATCTTTCTTTTTTCGTCTTTGTGAAAGATTTCTCCCTCCGGTTCCCTCCGGTCGAAATGACGGGTAGGAATGGTCGGAATGACGAACGGGAACGACCGAAATGACGGGTAGGAATGGTCGAAGTGACGGACGGGGAGGGTGATTGAAATGATAGAGCAGATGGTGTTTCGGGGCGCTCTGAGGGAGCGATACCGAGGTTTCACGAAAAGAACACATTGCGATGGGGGACGTGCGGAAAAAGTACCGGAGACCCTTGCCATGCCGAGGTTTCACGAAAGGAGTACGTTGCGACAGGGACCGGCGTGTCGGATACAGAGCTTCCTGGTCCGCTTCACTCGTCCCGGGCGGGTTTCTGTGACGGCGACGGCATGAATATCCACAGAAGGATATAGATAATCACACCGAAGCCCCAGGCGAGGCTGACGAGACAGGCAATGATGCGCCAGACCCAGGAGGGTAGCGGGCTGTGTTCAGCGAGCCCGCCGCACACCCCTCCGATGATTCGGTCATCGTCTGATTTAGTAAGTCCCTGCAGCCACTCGAACATGGGTGCGACTCCCCGCCGGCACGATGGAAGGAAACCCGGATACCAATTACTGGCGGCCTCGTAAAAAGTTACCGGAGGCATGCCTCCGGTACTATAGCCGAATGCCTCATTGCGCTCTGGCCTTCGTCACTGCGGCATACCACCTCTCAACCAGATGTTTTCCCCTTTCTAGGGGGCCGTCATTACTTCCCCGTCCCGGAAAACAGTTTCAACTGGGTCTGCATGTCCCAGGCTCCGTCAGGAGCGAGGCCGACGGCTCTCTGAAAGGCCGCCAGTGCCTTTTGCGAGCCGGGACCCCATAACCCGTCGACGGTCATTCTGTAAAAGCCCAGCTCCGCGAGACGGAATTGTATGAGAGAAGCGTCATCGCGCCGTGAAGGGTCCAGGATGTACTGTCCCAGCCCGATCGGTCCCTCGGCAGAAACAACGGGTCCGGAGCGTTTTTCGATCCGGGCAGACACATCGACGGCATCGTAGTTTTTCATCGATGAAAAGAGGCCTGTCAGTACGCGATCGGCTCCTTCAGGGAGAACTCCCAGGGCCGGCCTGTAGATGACCTGCGCGTAAAACTCATCATAATCAACGGCGAAGTTCCCGCCGAAGAGGGCGACCCGCCAACCGTCGAAGTCGCGGTAGACCGGTTTTGCCATGGAAACCTTGTCGTTGGGATTTCTCGAGACCACAACGTCAATCTCGGCGTCGGGTGTCAGGCGGTCCATGACAAAAATAACCATGAAATTAGGCTGCCGCTCGATACCGGTCCCTCTCTTGAACCGTTCGTAAAGGCTCATACTTTCCAGCATCTTCCGTTCCCGGCGTTCCTCCACTGTGGGGATCATGCTGTAGGATTTCGACACAACCCCGGTGAAAAATTCTTCAAACCCCGGTCGCTTGTCGACAATGGCCTGCAGTTCGGTTCCTTCGATAATAAAGGCCCTCGTATTCGGAAATATCGGGGGCACCGGTTGCACAGTAGAATTCTTTATCAGTATCCTGTCCCTGAAAAGCTCGTACTCAGCACTGTAGCTCACCAGCGCCCTTCTGCCGAGGGCGTCTGAAAAGAGTATGGAGCCATCCACCCGACAGTCAAAGCTCTTGCGTCCCGTATCCCGCGCCCAGTGGTCTTTGATGCTTATGTCGGTAACGGAGAACCCGGAGTAAGTAAACCTGGTCTCCGGTGTATAGTGCTTGCCCGCGGGATCGAAGCTGACCCGCGGTATGCCTTGCCGGTTTTTCCTCAATGTTTGAACGATGGCCGCCGTCACCATGCGGACATCTCCGGGGACGTCGTCAGCCGCTATGGCATCCACTTTGGGCGGATTGATTTCAAAAGGGGGGACCTCTGAAATGGAACGGCTCTGCTGGAGCTGTTGCTGAACCGCGCATCCCGCCATCGCCCACACCATGAGTACTATGACACCTGCAGCAGTAATCTTTCTGATCATTGTCGCTCTCCTCAAATCAAGACACACACCGGGGGCGGCGCCTGCGGCCCGTCCCATAGTGTGACGCGTTCTTCGCTTATCTATAGACAGGGGCCGTAAGCGCTCTTCCGGTTACGGGATCGTGGGTTATCTTGGCATCCTGCATTGCCATGTCGCCGATGTTCGGTTCGGGAGCCCTGTTGGAAACGTCACTGGTTGAAAGGCTCCCCACTACTTCTCCAGCGACGATACCGACCACCGGGTTGACCGAAGATGTAAGCCCCTCAGCTACCCCCGCAGCAGCACCGGAAAGGGCAGCCCGTGACGCCTCATCTCCGCTACCCTTTTCTAGCGAAGCGGCGTAACCGTCCGCGGCACCCCGCGCCGTAACAATGGCGATTTTCACCGGCAATCCGACGGGCGTGAAGGCGAGACCCCAGCCGGCAACCTTACCCGCGCCCGCGGCAACTTTCGATACGCCTTCGCTGATCTCCGCCGCTTGACCCAGGGAGGACCAGAAAGCGGCATCAGCCTGGTTGATCCGCTGCTCCATCTCCTTCTTCTCCCTCGGAGTAAGCGGCTTGAATTCAGGAATATTGTTGATGTCTACTGTTCCGTTGGCGATGCCCAGCTCTCCCAGGGGGGACGGATCTATGAACCCGAAGCCCGACTTTACGGAAACGCTCCCGGGAAGCCCCGGGTCATCACTCGAATCTCCCTGCTGCCGACCTGAGCCACCGCCGCCACCACAACCGCCGATTGAGACAGCAGGAATCGACAAGACCAGGGAAAACACCATAAAAAAAACAACCAAGGTCGAAATAAATGGATTTTTCATTTCCTCCTCCCGCAGGTGCCGTGTTTCACGGCCCTGAATCATCGTTCACGGACAGTGGGGCGGATCACTACCAATCGAGCCCCTTATTGAAAACCATCACATCCGACGACTTCGTACAATGGGACCGGAGGCATGCTTCCGGTCCCATGGCCGGATACTCTTGATTGCGCTCTTTTCTCCGTCACTGCGGCGTACCTTAAAGTACGTAAAGTACGCCTCATTCCTCAGGATGCGCACGCCGTGCCTCAAGCCTCGAGGAGTATACACTTTTCAGATTATGGGTGCAAGATGCATAAAAAAGGGGGGTCCGGTCGGCGTCGGACCCCCTTCTGTTGATCATGGTAGGCGGTACTGGGATTGAACCAGTGACTTCTACCGTGTGAAGGTAGCACTCTCCCGCTGAGTTAACCGCCCATGCCGTACACTGCAGGAAACGAATGTAGCCCAAGGCTGCCCTGAATGCAAGCCAAAAAACAGGCTCGATCGACTACGGGCGACTGCGGTTGTGGCACAGTGACGGGATAGGACAAACACCGATACCGGAGAGGTTGCTTGTCCTGCTCCTGATGAAGCCCATCTTCCGATAGGATTTTCAGACCAGCCCCGATTGCGCCGGCACTGTTCCGTTTGTATCCTGTAATCGAAAAAGTCCCCGGGAAGTCGAGGAATCGGGAGACACAGAACAACCAACAAGCCGACAGGAGGAGACGAACCATGGAACGCGTACAAGGAAACATCGCGGTGACAGTCCCGAAGGGAATCTTCGCCGCAGAAAGGGTTGAACGCATCCGGGAATGGATGTTTGATCGAACGGGTTACGTGAGGGAAGCACCCCTCGGAAAACCGGCCTTTTTCAACGTCGAGCTTCTCCATGATGAAGTATGGGGCGGCGAAACGGAATTGAGAGAAAGGCCTGCCGGAAAAACATATGGTATGAAAACCTGGCGTCCGAAGCCGGCCTTTTTCAACGTCGAGCTTCTCCATGATGCCCTGTGGAAGGCCTGATCACCGGCGGATGATTCTTGCGATTGCGGTTTATGGGCGTGTCCGGACCTCTGCCAGGAAATCCGCCCAATGGTGTGCGTGAGTCCTCAACGCACATCTGAATTCCCCTCCTTCGGTCAAGGGGGGACGTACTTAACTTATTAACTTCTTCGTGTCTGCCGCCAAGAACCAGGCAGACAGATCTTGAGTAAGTTAATAAGTTAAGTACGTCCCCCCTTTCACTTGCACCCTTGTGTCAAACCTGCTATAAATTTTCAGCATTCAGCTTGTTGCTTCAAAATCCGGGAGGATAGCCGTGCGCGAAGAAACCATGACCAGGGAACAGATGATCAAAACGATCGGACGGCTTCGCAAAAAAATTGAAGAACTGACTCCGTCGAGCGAGAACCCGATTCTCGCGGAGGGCCTCTACAAAACGCTCGAACACACATCCCGGGCGGGTATCTACGTCGTTCAGGAAGGAACCTTCCGCTTTGTCAACCAGCACGCGGCGGATTACTGGGGTTACCCCCGGGAAGAACTCATAGGAATGCAGTCCATGAGTCTCGTCCATCCGGAAGACCGGGATCGGGTCCGCAGGGCGGCAATCGAGACGCTCAAGGGCAAACGGACCTCCTCTTATGAATTCAGAACTATTACAAAAAGTGGAGATATACGATGGGTGACGGAAGTCATCGCGCCTATCCATTACAGGGGGCAACGGGCCGTCCTGGGAAACTCCATGGACATTACCGAGCACATGGAAGCCCTGGACAAGCTGGCCCAGCTGGAGGTACTGGAAGCCTCTATCCTCGATGCCATACCCCATGCCGTTATCGGATTGAAAAACCGACGGATTATCTTTGCCAATGACGGCGTTGAACGGGTGTTCGGCTGGCACGCGAATGAACTCATAGGAGCAACCACGCGGGTTCTCTACGAAAGCGACAGCGACTGGGAAGCTATCGCCGAAGAGCTTTACTCCACTCTGAAGGACAGCCGCACCCACAGTACGGAATTCCCCGCCCGCCGCAAGGACGGAAGCCATATCGACTGCCTCATTACGGCATCCCGCATCGGCGAAACCCTCAAGGACAAGAATATCGTCATAACCTTCGAGGACATTACAGACCGCAAACGTGCCGAAGAAGCCTACCGGACCATGGCCGACAGCTCCCAGGCGGGAGTCTATATCGTCCAGGACGGAGTTTTCCAGTTTGTCAACGAGAATGCGGCGGGCTACGCCGGGTACGGCCAGAAGGAACTGACGGGAATGAACTCCATGGGGCTCGTTCATCCCGATGATCGGCTCATGGTAAAGGAAAACGGCCATCGACTGCTCCATGGGAAACGGAACTCTCCCCATGAGTTCAGGATCATCACGAAGGACGGCCGGATTCGCTGGATCATGGAAACGGTGACCTTTATAAGCTATCGGGGCCGCCGGGCCGTCCTGGGAAATTCCATGGACATTACGGAACAGATAGAGGCCCGTGAAAAGCTCACCGAACTGGAAGCCCTGGAAGCGTCGATTCTCGATGCCATACCCCATGCAGTGATCGGGCTGATAAATCGCCGCATCATCTTCGCGAACAACGGCGTTGAGAGGGTCTTCGGCTGGAGGGCTGAAGAGCTCATAGGAGCGACAACCCGTATCCTGTACAGGAGCGATCATGACTGGGACGCCATCGCCCGGGAGCTGTACTCTACCCTGGAACATTCCCGCACCTACAGCACAGAGTTCCCCTGCCGTCACAAGGACGGAACCGGTATTGACTGCCTCATTACCGTTTCGCGCATCGGCGAAAGCCTCAAGGAGAGGAACATCGTCATAACCTACGAAGACATCACGGAGCGCAAACGGGCCAAGGACGAATTGGAGCACTCGCGCCAGCAGCTGCGGAACCTCTCGGCCCATCTTCAATCCGTCCGTGAGAAGGAACAGACCCGCATAGCCCGGGAACTCCACGATGAACTGGGGCAGTTGCTCACGGCTCTCAACACGGACATTGTCCTGCTTAACCGAAGAATTCCCGAAGAGCACCCGGAGATCCGGGAACGTGTGGATGCCATGGCAGGCCTCGTGGACATGACCATGACGACGCTCAAACGCATCTATATGGATCTCAGACCGGGAATGCTCGATCATCTGGGTCTGCCCGTGGCTATCGAATGGCAGGCCAACGAATTCTCAAAAAGAACGGGGATTCCCTGCCGCGTTACGGTGAAACCGGAGGACATGCAGCTCGATCCCGACCTCTCCACAGCCATTTTTCGCATTTTCCAGGAGACTCTGACGAATATCGCCCGTCATGCCGAGGCGCACCGGGTCACCGTTTCTCTGAAACTCTCCGGAAGCAGAATCCGGTTAATCGTCAAGGACAACGGGAAGGGAATCACCGAGGAACACATGGCGAAGGCCGGCTCCTTCGGACTCCTGGGAATCCGGGAGCGGGTGTCCTACTGGGGAGGTGAGGTCAGCATCACCGGTGAACAGGGAAAGGGAACTACCGTAGATGTCCGCATACCCTACGAGAGCAGAGGAGAAACCCAATGAAAAAAATCCGCATACTCATTGCCGATGACCACCCCATCGTGCGGGCCGGCTTCAAGCAGGTCCTTTCGGAAACCGCCGACATGGAAGTCACCGACGAAGCGGGAAATGGTCAGGAAGTCATGGCCTTGATACGGAAAAAGGAGCATGACGTGATTCTTCTTGATATCTCGATGCCGGGCAGAAGCGGGCTGGAGGTCCTTAAGGATCTGAAAGAGGAAAAGCCGAAACTGCCGGTGCTGATCCTCAGCATGTATCCCGAAGAGCAATACGCCATCCGGGCGCTGCGAGCGGGGGCTTCGGGCTACCTGACAAAGGCAAGCGCCCCCAACGAGCTGATTGCAGCCATTCGGAAGGTCGCCCAGGGCGGCAAGTATATCAGCACCACCTTGGGAGAGCGCCTCACCGACTTCCTCGGCTCCGACATAACCCGGCCGCCCCACGAACTTCTCTCAGACCGCGAGTACCAGGTAATGCTCATGATCGCCTCGGGTAAAACCGTCTCGGCCATAGGCGATGAACTGTGCCTGAGCGTCAAGACGATCAGTACTTACCGCCGGAACATCCTTGAAAAAATGAAATTGAAGAACAACGCCGAAATCACCGTCTACGCCGTGCAGAACAAACTCGTAGGCTAGCACAGCACCCTGCCGCGCCCTGTTGTTCCCGGGTGCGGCACGACCGAGTACTCCACGCAAAAGGTGCAGGTTTTGTTCCGAAAGGTCAACTGCCACAGGGCACGAGCGCCGTGGGAAGGATTCCGAGACCTTTATTGTGCCATTTCGAGGAGCGCCTTAAGGTCCGTCATTTCGAGGAGCGAAGCGACGAGAAATCCTGATGATGGCCGTTAGTGCAAGATTTCTCCCTTCGGTCGAAATGACAAAAATGGCTGGTATTAAAGCTCTCCTTGTCATTTCGAGGAGCGCCTTAAGATCCGTCATTTCGAGGAGCGAAGCGACGAGAAATCTTTCCTTGATATCGAAATGACACAATCGATAGTTTGAAAGGTCTTATTCCCTTCGCGGACAGGACAAAAGTGGCGTTTCGTAAATAAATACGAGGACGTCAAAAGTGGCACGAGCTGAACTTCTGACAAAGCCGTCACTCTTCCCGCATCATTCTGCCCATGTCTTTATTGATGGTCAATACATTAAGAGCGTCCCCTTCAGGGCGAGCATGAGGGCCATACCGCAGAAAACGGTGACGACGGGCTTCCTGAAAACGGCGGCTATACCGATTGCGACGATACCTACCATCAGATGGTGGTTGTCTGTGGTGACCAGCAGGGTACCGTCCCGGACCAGGAGGCTGGGGAATATGAGGGTACTCAGAATAGCGAAGGGGATATAGCGAAGGAACTTTTCGAATTCGTCGGGAATTCTGAAATCTGCAATAAAGACGATGCTTCGCGTAAAGTAGGTAATCAGAGCCATGAATACGATGGTTACGAAGATTGCGCTCACGGTATCCTCCTTTCGAGCAGGTATCCCGTCATGGCTCCTGCTACAGCTGCGATTATTATGTAATAACTTCCTCCCAGCAATACTTTGAACAGGACCGCCGATGCCCCGGCGACAAAAACGACGATACAGATATGCAACGACTGTATCTGGGGTATCAGGATTCCGATAAAGGTCGCGGGCATGGCAAAATCAAGACCCCAGGCAAGGGGGTCCGCGATGCGGTCGCCCAGGAGGAACCCCGCAGACGAACTGAAAGCCCATCCTATATACATAAGAAGGCTCGCAGAAAAAAGAAAGGACCATCTGCCCTCTTTCTTTTCCCTGAAATACAGGCTGGAAACTGCGTAGCTTTCATCGACGAGACCGAAGGAAAGAAGCGATGCCTTCAGGCGTTCATTCTGCCTGACATAGCTTTTCAGGGAGAGGGCCATAAGAATATGGCGCAGGTTTATTATGAACGTCATGGCCAGGATGAAGACAACCAGGGATTGCTGGCGCATCATCTCCACCGCCACGAACTGTGACGCGCCGGCGAAGACGGCCATGGACATGAAAACCGTCTCGTGGAGGCGCAATCCGGCGCTGCTTGCCGAAATACCATAGGCCAGGCCGAAGGGAATTACGCCGATAACGAGTGGGAAAGCCCGTTTCATGCCTTCCCGGAAATCACTGCTTTTCATAACGTAAGAGGGACGTACTTAACTTATTAACTTTGTCACTGTTGGTAAGAGAAAAGTCAAGCAAAATGTTGACAAAGTTAATAAGTTAAGTACGTCCCTCCTTGGGGTCAGAGGATCTGTTTCAGGAACAGTCTTGTTCGTTCTTCGATGGGGTTCTTGAAAAAGTGTTCCGGTGTTCCCTGTTCGATGATGGACCCGCGATCCATAAATATAATCCGGTCGGCCACCTCGCGGGCGAATCCCATTTCATGGGTCACCACAATCATGGTCATTCCATCTCGGGCAAGGTTTTTCATGACTTCCAGGACCTCGCCGATGGTTTCCGGATCCAGCGCCGACGTGGGCTCATCGAAGAGCATGACTTTCGGCTTCATGGCAAGCGCCCGGGCGATGGCCACCCTCTGCTGCTGACCGCCGGATAGTTGCGTCGGATACTGGTCTTCCTTCTCGGAGATGAACACCTTTTTCAGAAGTTCCCGTGAAATCTCCGCGGCCTCTTTCCGCGAACGCTTCCTCACCACCATCTGGGCCAGGTTGACGTTTTCCAGGACCGTCTTGTGGGGAAAGAGGTTGAAGGATTGAAAAACCATGCCGATTTCCTTCCGGACGCTGTTGATGTCCGTTGCGGGATCATTGACTTTCGCGCCATCGACGGTTATTTCCCCGGCATCGATGGTCTCGAGCCTGTTGAGTACCCGCAGCAGGGTACTCTTCCCGGACCCGCTTGGTCCGATAATGACCATTTTCTCGCCGTCGTATACATTGAGAGAAACATTATTGAGTGCCGTCAGCTCACCGTAGCATTTGACCACGTCCCTGACTCGGATCATCACGTTATTATTTACCGCCCGCATTGATGCGATCCTCCATGATACTGATGAGCTTCGACAGGAACAGGGTGATGATGAGGTAGACCAGGGCAACCATGGTGTAGGTTTCAAAATAGGCGAAGGACTGGGCCGCATATTCTCTTCCCCGCCTGAGGAGATCCGAAACGGCGAGAATTGATACCAGGGAGGAGTCTTTCAGAAGGGCCACGAATTCATTTCCCACGGGGGGCAGTATCGTCTTGAACGCCTGGGGGAGGATCACGTGGCGCATGGTCTGGACCGAGGTCATCCCCAGAGAGCGCGCGGCCTCGGTCTGCCCCTTGTGAATTGATTCGATGCCGGCCCGGAATATCTCGCCCATGTAAGCGCCGTAACAGACGGCCATGGCGATCACGGCGCTCGTTATGGGCGGAACGTTTACGATGCGGCCCAGGGCGAAATAGATGTAAAAGAGCTGGACCAGCAGGGGAATGCCCCGTATGACCTCGACATAGACCGAGGCCAGGCCGTTGATGAACCGGTTCCGGGAGATACGGCCCAACCCGGTAAACAGGCCTATCACCAGGGCGAGCAGGATTGACAGGATCGTCACCTCGAAAGTGATCAGAATACCGTCGGGAAGGAACTTGAGGATCTGAAGATAGGGGTCCGGCTTGAAGGTGACCAGCAATATCACAGCGAGGAGAGCCCCCGCGAAAGAGACTCTCCAGGCGGTAAACAGCCCGGGGTCCCTCCTGCTTGGAATGGCGACCCCGTCTGTAACGGCAATAACCGTTCTTGGAGATTTACCTTTTATCTCAGCCACTTCTCTTTAAGCTGCTCGTCGATTCCCTTTTCCTGGACGGCCGCTATTCCCCTGTTGATACGATCGAGAAGCTGTGTGTTGCCCTTCCTCACAACGATTCCGTAATATTCGTCCGTGAAGGGTTCCCCCACGATCATGAAACGCTCCTTGTACTCTTCTCTCTGGAGGGCATAGTCCGCGGCGACGGGGGTGTCGCAGACGACGGCGTCTATGCGGCCGGCAGCCATGTCTTCAAAGGCAAGCCCGATTTCGTCATAGGACCTCAGCTCGGCGCCGGGGGTTTTCTTCACTTCAAAGGCGCCCGTGGTACCGATCTGGGCCCCCACTTTCTTGCCCTCCAAATCAGCAAGAACCGTCACATTCTCCATTGTCTTGGGCACGATAAGGATCTGGCCCGCGTTGATGTAGGGTGTCGAAAAGTCCATCGTCTTCCGGCGCTCCTCGGTGATGGTCACCGAAGAAATGATGGCGTCGTATTTACCCGCCGCTATGCCGGCGAAGATGCCGTCCCAGGCGGTATTCTGAAACTGTGGTTCCAGACCGACCTCGGCGGCCACGGCCTTGAAGAAATCAATATCGAATCCTATGATATCCTTGTTTTCGTCCACCATTTCCATGGGCGGCCAGGTGGCGTCGGTAGCGACGGTTATGGCGCGGGGCTCGTCGGCGGCACCGGCGACAAGAACGCCTTGGGGAGCCGCGCATACAAAGGCGAGGGCTGCAATCAGGGTTGTAAATCGAAATAGTTTCATTGTCTCCTCCTGTGAAAAAGATGGTGGAATCCTTGTGACGGAAGGAATTTTTACTATCGGGGGAAACTGTTGTCAAGACAAATAAATCCGTTGGTTTTTACGGCAAAAGAAGATATAGAGTGTCCTGTCGCCTTTCTGCCGTCCGCCAATGACTATCAGAGTGTGCAAGGAATCATGCCGATAAAATACGGAGCCGACGTTCTGCTTCTCGTGGTGACGTTCTTCTGGGGTATCACCTTTGTCATCGTCAAGGAAGCCATCGAAACGGTGGGGGTGTTTCTTTTTCTCTCCCAGCGGTTCATACTCGCTTTCATCGTCATGACCCTTATCTGCGCTGTCCTGCGCCGCCCTCTCTCGCAGGATGTCATCAGGCGCGGCATCGCATTGGGGGTACTTCTTTTCGGTGCCTACGCCTTTCAGACGGCTGCCCTGGTCTGGACGACGGCTTCCAACACGGCCTTTCTCACGGGGCTCAACATTGTGATTGTGTCAATCATAAGCGCTTTTATCCTGAAGCATCATCTGGGCGCCAACATGATTGTGGGGGTTCTTCTCGCCGCGGCGGGACTCTTTTTCCTCTGCACCGACGGAAGCTGGTCTTTCAACAAAGGGGATCTCCTGGCAATAGCCTGTGCCTTTTTCGTGGCCGTTCATCTCATTCTCACGGCCCGGTATGCCCGCAAGAGCGATGTCTACTGGCTCACGGCAATCCAGCTCGGCACAGTGGCGATTCTGAGTACCGCCGGTGCCGTCATGGCCGGCGACGGCGGCGCCGTACTCACCCGGCACCCACAGATCCTCTGGGCCCTGATTATCTGTGTCCTTTTTGCCACGGTCTTCGCCTTTCTCGTCCAGACGTCGATGCAACGCTTCACGACGCCCACCCACACGGCGCTCATATTCTGTATGGAGCCTGTCTTCGGAGCCCTTTACGCGGCCTACGCCCTCGGAGAAAGACTCGGTTCCTGGGGGTACCTCGGGGCCGTCCTCATCTTCTCTGGAATGATCCTGTCGGAAATAGCCTTCCCGGCTCGTACACCCGAGGATGTCCCGAAGGTATGACAAAACGTCCGGGAACCGGTGTACACATTTCCCCCCTCCGATCCCCTGGTTTTCATAAGAAATCGTGCTTGCAGCGCCGCCGGGAACCAACCGCGCAGAGCCGGCGCACAGGCTCAACCGCAGGCTGTTCCCGTGAGGGATAGGGCAGGCTCCGCCGGGAAGGTACGAATCCCCGGTTGTCTTCCCTATTTCTCCGATAGTTCCTTGATCAGTGCAGGGACCACGTCGTAGAGGTCTCCGACGATGCCGCAATCGGCCACGTCGAAAATAGGGGCCTGTTCGTCTTTGTTGACGGCGGCGATGACCCGGGCGTTCCTGATGCCCGTTACATGCTGAACCTGGCCTGAAATGCCCAGTCCGAGATACAGGTCGGGCCGTATTTCCACTCCGGAGAGCCCGATGCAGAGTTCTTCCGGAAGCCAGTGCTGTTCGTCCGATATGGGACGGGTGCAGCCGATTTCTCCGCCGAGGACCGCCGCGATATCCCGCGCCAGCGAGAGATCCTCGGGCTTTTCAAATCCCCTCCCCACGGCGACGACGATCTGTGCCTCGGTGATATCCCTGGTTTCCCGTTCCCTGACCCTGCGTTCAATGATCCTGACAGCGGACGGACGGGGTACCGGGAGTTCGCGGACGGTCCCCTCCCGGCCGGTCCGGGCGGCGGCAGGATCATAGGTCCGGAGTGGTATGGTCGCCATGACGGGCCGTCCGGCGCAGGTAACCCGCTGAAGGGCCGCTCCGCCGAAGGCATGACGCTGCATCTCGATCATCTCCGGACTTTCAGTAAAGTCCAGGGAGACACAGCCGCTGCACAGACCGGTCCCGAGGCGGACGGCTAAACGCGAGGCCATCTCCTTCCCCCGCGACGTGGCCGCCAGGAGAAAGACATCCGGCCCGACCCGTCGGGCCTCTTCCGCCATCACCGGTATGTATGCGTCATGAGACCGGCCATCTCCCAGGACCGGCAGCAGCAAGACCTCATCGGCGCCGCGGGCGATATAATCGGAAGCCTCACCGCCATCGCCGGCCAGAACTGACAGGGGTGTCCCCGTCCGCTCCGCCAGACTCCGGCCTATGTTCAAAAGCTCCAGGCACTGCTCGTGATTATCACCATAGACCCATATTCCAGCCATTATCGTCTCCTATGGTATGACCCCCTTTTTCTGCAGGGCGTCGACAAAACTCCTGATTCCCGTCGAATCGGCCGGGAACCGCTCACAGCTCCGGTCCATGGGCGCCGCCGTGAGACTGACGGTCCGCAGGAAGGGCCCGCCCGAAAAAACCAGATCGGCCCTTCCAAGTGTCATGACCGGCTTTTTTGAAGCCCCCAGGGTATCCCTGACACCGGGAATGCGCGGAACATTCACATCGGGGCACACCGTGACGAGGGCGGGCAGACGGGCCTCGACGACCTCGATTCCTTCTTCCACCCGTCGTTCCGCGACCAGGACCTCCCCACGGAGACTCACTTTCTGAACATAAGAAACACAGGGGATTTCGAGGTATTCCGCCAGGGCCGGGCCAACCTGCTGGGCATAGAGATCACCGGAACCCTCGCCGCAGAGTATGAGGCTGTAATCGGCAAAGCGCCCGCGGATAACCTCGGCCATGAAGGCCGCCGTGAGGGACGGTTCCAGATCGGAAAAGGCCTCGTCCGCGATGAAACACGCCTGGTCGGCCCCCCGGGAAAGGGCATCCTTGACACCCTTTGCGGCTTCCGGAGTTCCCACGGTCATGGCGATTACCGTTCCCCCATGATCGTCCCTGAGCCGGACCGCCTCTTCGATGGCGTTACGATCATACTCGCTGATTTTGAAGTCCACAGACGAGAAATCAAGCGACCCCGAAGAATTCCGCCGGATATAGGCCTCATCGACAACCCATTTGAAACACGCGATGATGGTTGACATTGGTTGGTTCCTCCGGACTATCGCAGGATATTGGCAGAAATTACCATGCGCTGCGCCTCCGAGGTTCCCTCGTAGATTTCGGTAATTTTTGCGTCGCGCATGAGCCGCTCAACCTTCGCTCCCTTGCAGTATCCGTAACCGCCCTGTATTTGCACAGCCTTGACGGTCTGGCGCATGGCCGCTTCCGAGGAATAGAGTTTCGCCATGGCGGCTTCCTTGCTGAAGGGCAGCCCTTGATCCTTGAGCCAGGCGGCGTGACGGGTCAGGAACCGGGCCGCCGAAAGTTCTGTAGCCATGTCGGCCATCATGAAGGAAATCGCCTGCTGCCGGGAGATGGGGGAGCCGAACTGGACGCGTTCCTTGGAATAGCGTAAGGATTCATCCAGGGCGGCCTGGATGATGCCGACGCACTGGGCGGCTATGCCGATCCGGCCGTGGTCGAAACCGGTCATGGCCATGGTCATTCCGGCGCCCTCGGCACCGAGCAGGTTTTCCCGGGGCACGCGGCAGTCCTTGAACACCACCTCCGAGGTCTGGGAGGAACGTAAGCCCATCTTCTGAAAATGTCTGCCCGGCGTCATGCCCGGCGTGTCCCGGGGAATGATGAAGGCGCTCATGCCCCTGCGGCCCGCGGACTTGTCCGTCCAGCCGAAGACGAGGTAGGTCCCCGCCGTGGGACCGTTAGAAATAAAGATCTTCGTGCCGTTGAGGATGTAGTGCTCTCCATCGGCCTGAGCGGTGGTGGTGGCGGCCATTATGTCTGTCCCGGCACCGGGTTCGGTAAGCACAAAGGCCCCGAGATTCTCTCCCCGGGCCATGGGAGCAAGATACTGTTTCTTCTGTTCCTCGGTGCCGAAGAGCAGTACCAGCATGGATGCGATTCCCACGTGAATGGAAAGGGTAAATCCCGTGGAAGCGCAGGATCGGGACAGTTCCTCCACGGCGATGATGTGGGTCAGGTAGTCCGCCCCGGCACCGCCATATTCTTCAGGGATGGGTATCCCCATCCAGTCCCCTTCGGCGAGCTTCTGAAAGAGCTCGGCCGGGTGACGGCTGTTCTCGTCTATTTCGGCGGCCAGTGGTTCCACATGCTTTGCCGCGAATTCGCGCATGTTGTTCCGGATCAGTTCCTGTTCTTCAGTTATGTTGAAATTCATGTTTTATTCCTCCAATACTCATGTTCTCGAAAAAGCCGTCAATGTTCACGGAGCCGTTCACATTCTATTTCTATCCGAATCGGAATTGTACGCCTGTTCCCCCCTCGGGATATGTCCATTCCAGCACATCGTTCCCGCAGACATACCGGCACGTACCACACTCGAGGCATCCGTCGATGGTGAGCGTGACAACACCATCTTCCGCCATGGTGTAAAGACCGGCCGGGCACATCCTGACGGCCATCGCCAGACGCGGGTCTTGCTCCCTCCCGGTCTTGATGCGGATATGGGGGCGCCCGCCTGGTTTGAAGACGTCAAGTCCGAGTTTTGCCTTGAGTGAGGCGGGGTCAATCATATTTTTCTTACCTCCCACAGGTCTTTCGCCTGGTGTAGAAGCTCCCGGGTTGTGAGTCTCTTCCGGACCGTCGGAAAGAGGCGCTCCTTGGGGCCCGCCGGCACACGGTAGATATCCGCCAGGATGGCCCCGACCAGCTCCGGGTAATGCCGGAAAAAGCGGGGGTTGTTCAGTACGGTCGACGTTTCCTGGAAGGCCTTGAAATCTTTCAGCACAAAACTGTCCTCCAGCAATGCCGTGTAGACCGACAGGCCGTCGCTGCCGAAGTCGCCCGTCTCCCGGGCCCGCAGGACAGCCCGGGCCGCGCAGGAGCCTGAGGCGAGGGCATACTCCATGCCGCGGACCGTGACGCCCATGTTGAGGGTCAGGCCGGCGGCGTCTCCCGCCAGGAGGATGCCCGGTCCATGGAACGGCCCCAGGGCCCGGTATCCCCCTTCTGATATGACGTGAGCCGCGTACTCCAGTGGTGTGCCTCCCTGAATGAGGGGCCTGATTTCAGGACGATTCCTGAACAGCTCGAAGAGTTCCGGAGCGTCGGGAGAAGACCCGGATTCAAGAAAGGACTTCATGCCCACGACTATGCCCAGACTGAGGCTTTCTCTGTTCGTGTAGAGAAAGCCCCCGCCGAAGAGGCCTCCCGTGGCCTCGCCGACGAAGAGGCGTGCCGCTCCCTCGTTGCCTTCAAGGTTGAATCGGTCGTTGATGACTCCCGGATCGAGGCCGATTACTTCCTTGATCCCCAGGGCATAATGATGGTGAGACGCTGGTTTTCTGAGCCCCGCCTTTTCAGCGATCAGCGAGAGAACGCCGTCGCAGGCGATGACCACGGGTGCCCGCAGTTCTTCCTCTCCAACGCGCACCCCCACTACGGCTCCCCGCTCCTGAATCAGGTCGTCCACGCGCGCCTTCGTCATCAGCATGGCACCCTTTGCCTCGGCCCGCTCCGCCAGCCAGCGGTCGAATTTCGCCCGCAGGATGCTGTGACTCTGATATGGTTCGGCCCGCAGTTCATCGCCGGAATAGGATAGGGTGACGGATCTCTCCCGGGCCATCAGGACGGAACTTTCAGAAACGACAGGCCGCTCCAGGGGCGCGCTGTCGAAGAGGTCCGGAAAGAGACCGCGAAGGGGGTTGACATAGATCCGGCCGCCGGTAACGTTCTTTGCCCCGGGATAATCCCCACGCTCGAGGATCAGGACTTCGAGTCCTTCCGAGGCCAGCGTGGAAGCTGCGGCGAGCCCCGCGAGGCCTGCTCCTGCGATAATAACGTCAAACTGTTCCATACCGGATGAATCTCCTCCCGGAGATGCCGGGATCAAACGTTTCCACCATACCGCTTTCTGTCCGCAAGTTCAATTGTAAACCTTGCAACTCACCTCGTTTTCTGCCCCTGTCGTCCTTCACGCGCCCCGGGGACTTTCCGGGGCACACGACCCATTACCGACGACTCCGTAAAAAGTCGAAAAATGACGAATTTTGAAAATCGAGCCCAATATTTCCAATGAGTTGCAAAGCTTTTTTCGGGAAATTCGGACTTTTTACGGGACCATCATGCATTACTGTTCAAAACAGGTCGGTGATCAACGCTTTAATCGCGGCATGGGGTCATGATTTTCTTTCCCCGCGGAATCGCCAGGCGATCACAAATCCGGCCCACTGAATTTAAAACGACACAGCCGGCTTCATTGTGCGGATGAACAGAGCCGGCTGTGTCTTCTTGCAGGCCGGTCTCAAGGGGGCCGCCCCATCAGCAACCCTTGTAGACAGGTTTGCGCTTCTCCACGAATGCCTTCATTCCTTCCTTCTGGTCCTCCGTGCTGAAGCACTGGGAGCAGCATTCAATCTCGAGGCGGTTGGCGTTATCCAGCGCCAGGTCATAGCCGAAGTTGATGGCCTGTTTCGCCATCTTCAGGGTAAAGGCCGGAAGCGTTGTCAACTTCCCGGCGAACTTCATCGTCTCCTCCATGAGCTTATCGGGAGGATAAACCCTGTTGACCAAGCCGATTTCAAAGGCCCGGCGTGCGTCGATCTGGTCGCCGCCCATGATGAATTCCTTCGCGAGGCCCGTGCCGATCAGTCGTGACATCCGCTGTGTGCCGCCCCATCCGGGGATGATACCGATCAGGATTTCAGGCTGGCCGAAGCGCGCCGTTTCCGAGGCGAAGCGCATATCGCAGGCCATGGATATTTCCGTACCGCCACCCAGGGCGTATCCGTTGACGGCGGCGATTGACGGTTTGGGCATGAGTTCCAGTGTCCGAAGGGTTTTGTGTCCCAGCTCCATGAATCGCATCGCTTCCTGGGGTTTCAGGGGAGCCATTTCGGAAATGTCGGCACCGGCTACGAACGCCTTGTCTCCGGAACCGGTCAGAACAACGGCCTTGACGGCAGCGTCATTCTCACAGATGCACACCGCTTCAAAAAGTTCCCTCAAGCTTTCGGAATTCATTGCGTTCAGAGCTTTCGGGCGGTTGAAGGTAATGGTGGCAACCCCGCCTTCAATGGTAAAAATGAGATTTTTAAATTCCATTGTCTCTGTTCCTCCGTTCTTTGAACACGATAGGCTGTTCAAATGCTTGCCTGCACAATCGGTTTGCACCTGCAGGATGTCAATAGTGTCCCTCCCGTTACATTGCGAGTCATACAAATATAATCAAAACTTCCCGTACTTACAATATGCTTATTTCACTTCGTCGGACCCTCCAATCCCTTAGTCGGGAATCAAGAACACCCGTACCTGTACCCCCGGGTTCGATTGTGACGATTCCTCAAGGGAACACGGCGCGGCCGCCCGGAGGGAAAACGGCGGCGAGTCAGTTGAAATTTCCTGTCGGTTACGGATTATGAGAAAGATGTTCTTATTATCTCCAGTGTAGGCGAAAAAGAACGGGGGAAGCCCAACCCTCGGGCATCCCCCCGTTTTTCATATCGATAGTTCCGGTATCTTTATCCCCCGGATTTCTTCGTCTCAGACGGCTTCCAGAACGATGGACATTCCCTGTCCGCCGCCGATACAGAGAGAAGCGAGACCCAGGTTCACACCACGTTTCTTCATCTGGTTCGCCAGGGTGTAGGTGATCCTGGCACCGGTGCAGCCGATGGGGTGGCCGATGGAAATTCCGCTCCCGTTCAGATTGCAGATGTCCGGATCGATTTCGAGTTCCCTGATGCAGGCCAGAGCCTGGCAGGCGAAGGCTTCGTTGAGCTCAATAAGTCCCATGTCTTTCATGGTGAGTCCCAGCTTTTTGAAAAGTTTGCGGGTAGCCGGAATGGGTCCGAGGCCCATGTAGGCCGGATCAATGCCGCCCGAAGCATAGCCCTTGATCTTCACCAGTGGTTGCACGCCCAGTTCCTTGGCTTTTTCGGCGCTCATGACAACCACAGCGGCGGCGGCATCGTTGATTCCCGAAGCGTTACCGGCGGTAACGGTACCGTCTTTTCTGAAAACCGTCGCAAGCTTGGCCATTTTTTCCAGGGACGTGTCCATGGGACGCTCGTCAACGGCAAAGACCTTGGGGTCTCCCCTTCGCTGGGGAATGACCACGGGGACGATTTCATCGGCCACGGCGCCGCTTTCATTGGCGGCCCGAGCTCTCCGATGACTCTCGAAGGCCAGCTGGTCCTGCTCTTCGCGGGTAATACCGTACCTGGCGGCGATATTTTCCGCCGTGTTGCCCATGTGGTAGGCGTTGAAGATTTCCCAGAGCCCGTCATGCACCATCAGGTCCGTGATCTTGCCGTAGGGCATGTTCATGCGGTATCCCCAGCGGGCATCGTTCACACTGAAGGGGACATTGCTCATGTTTTCCATACCGCCGGCAACGATAACGTCCGCATCGCCGGCGCAGATGGCCTGGGCGGCCAGGGCGATGGCTTTCATGCCAGAGGCACAGACCTTCTGAATCGTCGAGGCGTTGGATTCTTCCGGCAGCCCGGCGTAAATCGCCGACTGGCGGGCGGGGTTCTGGCCCACCCCGGAGTTGAGAACGTTCCCCATGAGGACTTCGTCGAAATACACCGGCGTCAGACCGCTGTCGTAATCGTAGTGTTTCTTCTGCAGGTCCGTCATGTCGAATTCGCCGAAAATGGTGGGGCGGGCGGCTTTGACGTCGTCATTGAGAGCCGGCCTCAAGCCCGCCCTGATGATGGCTTCCTTGATAACCAGCCTGCCCAGTTCCACGACCGACACGCCTTTCAGGGAACCGCCGAAATCGCCGACGGCCGTCCGGGCTCCACTTACTAGTACCGCTTCTCTCATTTGAAAATTCTCCTTTCACATTCTCAGGATTGGACCTCATCGTAGCATGTCGTACCTGATGCTGCAGCTAGAACGGGATTTCCGGCGCCGCAAGAAGCCGGGAATGGAATCCGCACCGGCATGACAGGCCGCCACTCTGACGGCATAGACTCTTCAATAAAAACATTCTGCCTATATAATCTTGCATGGTCGCTGTCAAGGATATAATAGGCAATATGCCGACAGGACAGCGAAACTCCCGCCAAAATTCTGTTGACAAAGAAAGTGTTCTGTGGTCGGATACCCCCTCATTCACTCATTCAACCATGGTGGAGATTTTACGATGAAAAAGAATTTAACGAACGCTTCAAACGTGAAAAGGAAACGGACCCACGGGTTCAGGGCCAGGATGGCCACACGATGGGGACGGCAGATATTGAACAGGCGTCGGGCAAAAGGACGGAAGCGGCTCTCCGTATAGCCTCCATCGAGTGGCCGCCGTCTCGCGCTTCACGACCGGTGATGGCGGCCGGCAGGCGCCATGGGAACATTCTCAATTCGAAGAAACGAGAAAATACGTACGCGAAGCGATTTCCAGGCGGTCTATAAAAAGGGGAAGCGTATTCACTCGAAGAGCTTCATCGTGTTGTTGAGTCGGAATGACAAGGGAACGGCGCGGTTCGGGATAACAGTCGGCAAAAAGGTGGGAAACGCGGTACGGCGTAACAGAATCAAGCGCCTGGTTCGAGAGTTTTTTCGTTTGAACAGGGACAGGTTCCCTGAATCCACTGACGTAGTGGTTATAGCGAGAAAGGATCTGTCGTTGACCGGGTATCGGGAAGTGGCATCGGAACTCGGACGAATTTTTAAGCAACGATAATCCCGTGCATTATGCAACTTCTTAAAAGATTTCTGGTGCTTTTGATCCGTTTGTACCAGATCGTACTGTCACCGATTTTCCCGCCGTCATGTCGTTACTATCCTTCCTGTTCCGAGTATTCGATAACGGCCCTGGAGCGTTACGGCCCCCTGAAAGGGACATGGATGGCATGCTTGCGCCTGCTTCGCTGCCACCCTTTCAGTCGCGGCGGTTATGATCCCGTGGAATAGGCCACGCAACCTGTGGAGGTTTTTTAATGGACAAGAAGGCCATTCTTGCCATCGTTCTGTCATTGGCTCTGTTAGCGATCTACCAGTTTTTTTTCGTGAGGCCGCCGGCGAAACCGGCCTCGGAGACGACGACCGCAGTGACGGAGACCGCCCCTCCACAAACCGTTGAACGGCGGGAACAGCAGGTCGCTTCTCCCGTCGAACCGGCGGCGCGGAGCATGCCTTTTGAAGCACCGCGGGAGGTTTTCGAGGAGGAAACAATACCGGTATCGACACCCCTGTACCGGGCAGTGATGTCGAGCCGGGGGGGAAGCCTTGCCTCGATCACGCTGAACAACTACCGGAAGACCATCGATGACGATTCCGATTTCATTGAACTTGTCAATGTACGCCCCGACATGGTCTATCCTCTGACCGTGACCTTTCCCGAGTCAAACATCGATATCCCTGCCAACGCACGGTTCAGCGCCGACCGGGAAGGGATTGACCTGACCCGCGGCGCTCAGCGGGAGAGTCTGGTCTTCACCCTGTTCTATCCGGGAGAAATCAAGGTTGAGAAGAAATACACCTTTCACAGCGACAGCTATACCATCGACCTTGAAATTCGGGTCTACAACCTGTCCGGGGTCACCCTGACCCAGAACGCCCAGATAACCTGGCATGAACACATGGACACGGAAACGAAGGCCGATCGCTTCAGCCACATCGGCCCCGTGGCTTACATCAACGACAGTCTGCTGACGGTTAAGCAGAAAAACATGGGAGAACCCCAGTTTCATGGCCCCGAAGTTCTCTGGGGCGGCTATCAGAGCAAGTATTTTATTGCAGCCATAATTGCGGACCAGCCGTCGCTGTCGACGATGACCATTGCCAAGGGTGCACACAATGAGGCCTCCGTGTCGCTTCGGGGCCCCCGAAGCCTGATACCGCCGGGACAGTCGGGCGTGTTTGAGTACACCTGCTACCTGGGGCCGAAAGAATACGACATTCTCAAAAATCAGAATGTGTTCCTGGAACAGGCCATCAACTACGGTTCGTGGATCAAGTGGCTCGCCCTTCCCCTTCTGAAGGGTTTGAAGATCATCAACAGCGGTGTGAAGAATTACGGCGTCGCCATCATTATACTGACCATCATTGTAAAGATATGTTTCTGGCCCCTGGGAACAATCAGCTACAAGTCCATGAAACAGATGCAGAGGCTGCAGCCCGAGATGGCGAAGATCAAGGAAAAATACAAGGACAACAAGCAGAAACTCCAGGAAGAAACCATGTCGCTGTACCGGGCTCACAATATCAACCCCCTGAGCGGCTGTCTTCCCATAATGATACAGATTCCGGTGTTTTTTGGTCTCTACCGGGCGCTTCTCTTTTCCATAGAACTCCGCCATTCGCCGTTCTTTTTCTGGATTCAGGATCTGTCGGCGAAAGACCCCTATTATGTAACACCGATTATTATGGGAGCCTCCATGTTCCTGCAGCAGAGAATGACGCCCACTCCGGTCGGCAATGAAATGCAGGCAAAGATAATGACCTGGATGCCCGTCATGTTTACCTTTCTTTTCCTGAACTTTCCGGCGGGGCTGGTCATCTACTGGCTTTTTAACAACATCTTGAGCATTGGACAGCAATACTGGATCAACAAGCGCACCTGAAACATCCCGCGAGGAATTCCGGCATTTCTTCGCGGACCTCGGGATGCGATATCAGCATAACCGTGAGTGTGCCGGACGTGAAACTCTCCGACATGAATGAGGTAGTAACCATGAACAGGTCTCATGAATTCGAGGCAAAAACGATTGATGAAGCCATTGAAAAAGCCTGCCGGGAGTTGCAGCTTGCAAGAGAAAAACTGAATATCGAGATTATTTCAGAGGGATCAACGGGGTTTCTCGGTCTTGTGGGAACAAAAAAGGCCCGTATCAGAGCCCGGGCGCTGTCTTTGGACATGGACTTCGAAAGCTCTCTGTCGGAAGCGTTCCCGGCGGCGGAGAGCCCGCCGACCGAAACGGGAATGACCACCACCGCCCCGGACCACAGAACGGAAGGCGACACCGTCGAAGAGGCACGAATTCTGATCGAGGGCATCCTCCTCCGCATGGGTTTTGATTTTCCCGTCACCGTCGAAGAAGAGGATGATTGTATTGTTCTGAACATTCAGGGTGATGGAAGCGGCATCCTTATCGGGAAGAGCGGGCAGACCCTCGATGCGCTGCAGTATCTCATCAACAAAGCATTGAACAAAAACGGAAGCGGCAGGAAACGGATCATTCTGGACACCGAAAATTACAGGGAAAAACGCGAGTCATCACTGGTTGCCCTGGCCCTTAAACTGGGGGAGAAGGCAAAGCGGACCAGGAAGCCGGTTACGGTGAGTCCCATGAACGCGCATGACAGACGCATTGTCCATCTTGCCCTCAAGGACGACCGTGAACTGTCTACCAGAAGCCGCGGTGATGGCGATTTCAGAAAGATCGTCATAGTTCCCGGTAAAAAAAACTGATCATCCGGGCTCCACTACGGCGGCGCTGAAGCGTGACGGGAAATGACCCACAATGGCGCGGGAAGATACGATAGCTGCAATCGCCACACCGGCGGGTGTCGGAGGCATCGGTGTCCTGCGGGTGAGTGGTGACGGTGCCGAAGATATAGGCCGGAACATCTTCCGTCCCCGGAAAGACATCCTGTCCTTTGAGAGCCACCGCCTCTATCACGGTGACATCGTCAACCCCGATACACAGACCGTCATCGACGAAGTGATGGTGGTGCTCATGCGCGGACCTCACTCCTACACCGGCGAGGACGTACTGGAAATAAGCTGCCACGGAAATCCGCTGATTCTCGGAACGGTACTCGAATCGGTTCTGAAATTGGGGGTCCGCATCGCGGAACCGGGAGAATTCACGAAACGGGCTTTTCTGAATAACCGCATCGATCTCGCCCAGGCTGAAGCGGTTGCCGAACTCATCACCACCAGGACTGACCGGGGGCTCAAACACGCTCTCTACACCATGAAAGGGGTCCTGTCGGAAGCTGTCGCCTCCATCCGTTCATCGCTCCTCGACGTGCTGGTCCTGCTGGAAACGTCAATCGATTTTACCGAAGAAGACATAGAACTCCCTTCCCCTGGAAACTGCGTGGAACATCTGGAGAAGACCGCTTGGTCCCTGGAGAAGCTACTGGCCACCTACGCCCGGGGGAAACTCTATAGCCGGGGTATGACGGTGGTTATCGCGGGCAGGCCCAACGTGGGGAAATCGAGCCTGCTCAATTGCCTGGCCGGAAAACCCAAGGCCATCGTGACTTCAGAGCCGGGGACCACCCGGGACCTGATAGAAGTGGATATCATGATTGGTGACCTGCCCGTTCGGTGCGTCGACACGGCGGGAATCCGTGAATCGGATCATGACGTGGAGCGGCAGGGCGTTTCCCTGGCCCGGCGGCGGGCCGCGGAGGCCGATATCGTTATCGTCGTCATTGATGGAAGCGCTGACCTGCTTGACGATGATCGGAGGATCATCGAAGAAACCATCGGCGGCGGTCTGTTGATCGCCGTCAACAAGAGTGATCTTCCCCAGCGCCACACCCGGGAAGAAATGGAGGCCCTTGTTCCGGGGCATGATTTCATTTTCATCTCGGCCAAAGAGAACCGGGGCATCGATGCCCTGAAAGAGAGGATCCTGACCATGCCGGAAACCGCGGCAGATATCGATGGTACCGACGTGGTTCTCACGAACCTGCGTCACAAAGAGGCCCTCGAGAAAGTCCTCTCCCTCGTCCATCAGTCAAAACAGGGTCTTCAGGAAAACAGGTCACCCGAATTGATAGCCTTTGACGTAAGGGAGTCGCTTCGGACCCTGTCGCTCATCACTGGCGAAGGTGCCGGCGATGAGGTGCTGGACATCATATTCAGCAGGTTCTGCATCGGCAAGTAGAGGCGACTGCCCCTTACGAAGCCGGAGCGGCCACATCCCGTCATTTGGAAGAGCGCCTAAGGTCCGTCATTTCGAGGAGCACCCACATCCCGTCATTTTGAGGAGCGGCCATATTCCGTTATTTCGAGGAGCACCCATATCCCGTCATTTCGAGGAGCGAAGCGACGAGAAATCTCGCTTTTCCATCATCACCGTGAAAGATTTCTCCCTCCGGTCGAAATGACGGGGGAAACGGTCGGAATGACGGTGAAGATGGTCGAAATGACGGGGGAAACGGTCGAAATGACGGTGAAGACGGTCGAAACGGCGAGAGGACAGTCTCAATGATGAAAGGGACGGTCGAGATGACAAAATCAAAGGGTCTCGACCTGTCCTGTGGAGCGCCCTGCCGCACGGTCCGGGGAAGCAATGGAGGGTGAGAGAGCTTCAGGAACAGGTCGTCTGAAGCCGTGCCTCCCATCGTGGACCCGCCTTCAGTCTCCCCGCATGCCTTCCAGAAAGGCCATTACGCTCTGACCGAGTACGCCGTGGTTGTAGCCTCCTTCAAGAACTCCGAAGCATCCGCCGCCGGATCGCTCACTCGCCCGTCGCACGATGCGGCCGAGCTCCCGGTAATCGTCAGTCGAGAGCAGCCCTCCCCAGTCTTCGCGGTGGTTGTCAAACCCCGCTGACACGGCAATCATGTCGGCGTCATCCGGCATGGCTTCCTCAAGCTCGAGGAGATATCGTGCCGGATCGGCATCCGAGGGGTTCAGGATATCGACGTAGCCGCTGTTACCGAGGATGTTCATGGTACCGTCACCAAAATGAAGGTCGAAATCCAGGATGAAGGCTTTCCCGATTTTTTTCTGTTCCCGGAGTTTGCTTATGGCGATGGCGATATTGTTGAAATAGCAGAATCCCCAGGAACTGTCGGCGGAGGCATGGTGACCGGGAGGTCTGACCAGCGCGAAGGACGGTTCTTCAAGGCCCGTAAAGGCCGCCTGGATGGCACCGCCTGCCGCCAGGGAAGCGATGTCGTAAAGCCCCTGGCTGCGCACCTGTGCAATATGACGGTCCGTGTGACAGGCGGCGATATCCTCGATGTCGGCCGGAATGACGTCCAGAAAGCTGACGTTGCCGCGCAGTGCCCTGACTATCGACTCCATGCGGCCCAGTGAAGCGGCCGGATCGCTACAGTAGCTGGGGATAAATGCGTCGCTGTAGTACACTTTCATACGAAGCCTCCTTGATGCTGTCGCTGTGTTTCTCTCTGCTGCGTTTTTTCTATCATAAAATCCCGAAATATGAAAATAAAAGGCTCCTTGCGAGGGAAGAAACCCCTCGGGAACCCCTCCCCAGCTTCACCTCTGAACTTGTTTTTTCCTCCGTAGTCTGATAGCTGTAACCATGGCTCACGGTGAAACAGGAGTATCCCGCCGACAGGCGTGATACCGCATCCTGCCTGCATCTCTCGGTGAGCATATATCGAAAAAGGAGACCGCTTTATGATTTTCGACGAAGAGTTCGAAACACTGCCCCGGGAAGCCCTCGACGCGCTTCAGTTGAAGCGCCTTCGACAGGTGGTGGAGCGAGTTTATCACACCGTCGGGTTCTATCGTACCGCTTTCGACGAGGCCGGCATCACACCCGACGACATCCGGACCCTTGATGATATCAGAAGATTACCTTTCACCACCAAGCAGGACCTGAAAGACAACTACCCCTTCGGGCTCTTCGCGGTACCCATGAGTAACGTCATACGGCTTCACGCGTCATCGGGCACGACGGGAAAGCCCACCGTCGTGGGCTATACGAAGCGGGATATCAATACCTGGTCAGCGCTCATGGCGCGTTCCTTCGTCGCCGCTGGTCTCACGAAGAACGACATTATTCACAACGCATACGGGTACGGACTCTTCACGGGAGGCCTGGGGGCTCATTACGGGGCCGAATTGCTGGGAGCCAGTGTTATCCCCATGTCCGGGGGCAGCACGAAAAAACAGCTCATGATTCTCCAGGATTTCGCTCCCACGGCCATCTGCTGCACCCCTTCATACGCCCTTTTTCTTGCCGGGCAAGGGCAGGAAATGGGCCTCGACATGAAGTCCCTGAGGCTCAGGGTGGGCATTCTCGGAGCCGAGCCCTGGAGCGAGCAGATGCGCGACGAAATCGAGGAACGTCTGGGTATCAACGCCCTGGACATTTACGGTCTGTCTGAAGTAATCGGCCCGGGCGTTTCCATGGAATGCATCGAAGGCAAGCACGGACTTCATGTGTTTGAAGATCACTTCATCGTCGAGGCCATCGACCCCGCTACGGGAGAACTCGTGAAAAACGGGGAAATCGGCGAACTGGTCTTTACGTCCCTCACCAAGGAGGCGTTCCCTCTGATCCGGTACCGCACGAGAGACCTTTCCCGCCTCATGAAGGAACCCTGTCGGTGCGGGCGGACGCTTACCAGGATGGCGCGCGTATCGGGACGAAGCGACGATATGCTTATCATCAGGGGAATCAATGTCTTCCCGTCACAGATAGAAAGCATCCTCCTGGGAATCGAGGGGCTTGAACCCCATTACGAATTGACGGTCGATCGCGAGGGAACACTGGATACTCTGCAAATTCGGGTTGAAGTGGGCGAGCACATATTTTCGGACGAAGTCCGTTCCCTCCAGAAAATAGAACGGCGCATCGCGAAAGATATCAAGGATTACCTCGGAGTGACGGCGGCCATAAAACTGGTTGAACCCAAAAGTCTTCAACGTTTCGAGGGCAAGGCCGATCGCGTCGTCGACAAACGGAACATCTGAGCTAGAAAGGAGGGCGGGACATGACGGTCGATCAGATATCGATCTTTCTTGAAAACAGACCTGGCGGTCTGGAAGGCGTAACCAGGGTACTCGGCGATGCCGGGATCAACATCAGGGCTCTTTCTCTCGCGGATACATCGGATTTCGGAATTGTGAGGCTCATTGTAAACGACACGGAAGCCGCCGAAAAGGCGCTGCAGGAGGAGGGCCTCACGGTTCGCCGGACCGCCGTTGTAGCCGTTGAAGTTCCCGACCGCCCCGGCGGGTTTCACAGCATCATGAAGGCCCTTTCGGAAAAGGACGTCAACGTTGAATACACCTATGCCTTTGTCGAACGGAGCGGCGAGAACGCCATCATCATTTTCCGGTTTGACCGAACCGATGAGGCTATCGAGATTCTTCAGCAGAGGGGGTTCACCATCCTGCCGGGAGAGAAAGTGTATCGGCTGTAAGAGGCCGTTTTCAGGAGAAGCCGAAAGAGAACCGTTCGAGAAGCTTCTTCGTCTCCGAAGAAACCGGCAGTTCCGGAAGTTCCCCGCTTTACCAGCAGAACGGTCTTTCCTTTCATGACCAGAGCACCCGCGCCCAGGCGTGGGGCCCCGGGATATTCCCGTTCAGCCACTATGACTGCCTTTCGTTGCTTCCCCCACCGAGAGGGAACTCGAACCGCGCGACGGTTCCCTGTGAAGGCCCCGGACGCTGGTCCTTTTCCACGAAGAGAACCTCCCGCTTCTTGTTCACGAGCAGGACCGTGGACGAAAAGGTACCATAGGAGGAACTGGTGATGAAGAGCGGTGAGAGCATTCGTTCCCATTCGATACCCACCCCCGTATCGGGCAGCAGGTGATCCGGCGGGTGGTGGGAATCCTCCAGAATGTCCAGAATACCCTCGGGTGACGGGCTGCCTTCTCCGGAGAGGAGTTCCTTCAGGAGCTGTTTCCCCCGTTCAACCTTGGGCCAGGGTGTGTCCATGAGATGATTGCTCAGACCGTGGATTCCCGGTTTGACGGAGGTTATGCCGCCGCCGGCGTTGGAGTACCACCAGAGGCTTTCGGGACTCCCCAGGAGCAGGGTGAATCCACTGTAGTCTTCAGCTGTTTCATTCACGCGGCGCAGGAAAGAAACCGGCTCATCCCCGCCCGTCAGGAAGGAACTGACCAGCATCCCCCGTGAAGGCGCCCCGTCTTTCATGAACCGGGGATCGCGGTAGTTTGTCAGCGCCGCCAGACGTCCTCCACGCTCTATCCCCATCCAGGTTCCGCCTCCCCTGAGATCCCTGCCGCCGAGAACCTCCGGCGCGTCTTTCCAGAACGAGGCCGCCGCCGTGGGACGATCGTAGAATTCATCGCGATTGGCGGCGATGATGAGGGGGTATTCACTGTGAAGGCGATACGCGAAGATAATCAGACACACAGTCGCCGGGAAACCCTTTCAAGAATTCGGGACATGACGGAACCCGCCATCCCGTTGATGCGTATGTGGGCCCGTGAATCACAGGAGGTATCCCCGACGTTTATGATGATGAGCCTGGCCCCCGAATCGAGAGCATGGACGGGCATGTGGGACGCCGGCGCCACTACCAGCGACGATCCTATGACGATGAAGAGATCGCAGTTTCTTGAATGATCGATAGCCGCGGTCATGGTATCCCAGGGAAGGGATTCTCCAAAAAAAACCGCGTCGGGCTTGAGGATTCCAAAGCAGACCTCACAGTCCGGGATTTCGACGCCCGCCCTGAGCCGCTGAAGGATCCGTTCCGTCTCGAAACGACGGCCGCAGTCCAGGCAACGAACCTGCCTGAGGGAACCGTGCAGCTCAAGAACCCGATCGGGGCGATTACCCGCCAGCTGGTGGAGATTGTCAATGTTCTGGGTAATGATGCAGTCAAGTTTACCGAAGGCTTCAAGCCGGGCGAGAGCCAGGTGGGCGGGGTTGGGCTCAACCACTCCGAAGAGCCCGCCCTCCAGGAGAACCTTCCACTGCTTTTTACGGGACGTCTCGCTGGAAAGAAATCGCTGTATGGTGAAATCTTCGGGATCGAACCGGGTCCAGATTCCGCCCGGGCTCCTGAAATCCGGAATGCCTGATTCGGTACTTATCCCGGCACCGGTGAAGGCCACGATGCGTTCAGAGCGGAGAATCTCCTCCGCTATCATGACTATCCTGGATTCCAGTTCCTCTTCACTTCCTGTCATTTTTTCCCCTCCCTTCCCTGTATGCAGTGCCTTATGTATCACGCATGAATCACCAGGGCAAGTCGACGGGTATTTGCGTTCCTTGCTATTTACGTCATATCGGGGTAGAGTCTGTCGTCGACGGGTTTCCGGGCACAAGCCCGGAGCAACAGGAATCGGGATTGACGGCGACAGCAACTTCATAATCCCCAACTCGCATGGAGGAGCCATGGGAAACCTTCGAATACTGATTGCAGATGACCATAAAATTGTAAGGGACGGATTACGAACTCTCATCGACAGTGAATCAGGGATGGAAGTGATCGCCGAGGCCGAAGACGGCCGGACAGCCGCGCATCTGGCGGAAGAGCTATCCCCCGATATCGTCATCATGGACATCGCCATGCCGGACATGAACGGAATCGACGCGACTCGTCAGATCGTGCGCCTGAACCGCCGGACAAAGGTAATCGCCCTGTCCATGTATTCGGACCGGCGGTTCGTTTCAGGCATGCTTGAGGCAGGCGCCGCGGGATACCTGCTGAAGGATTGCGCCTTCGAAGAACTGGTTCGGGCGATCCGGTCGGTGGCATCCGACCAGATCTATTTAAGTCCCAGAATCGCGGGAATCGTCGTCAGCCGCTACATCGGGAAAGCTCCCCAATCCGAGGGTTCCGTATTCACGAACCTTACCCAACGGGAACGGGAAGTCCTCCAGGTACTCGCCGAAGGGATGTCCACAAAGGAAATAGCCTTCCATCTCGGCGTAAGCGTCAAAACCGTGGAGACGCACCGGCGCAACATCATGGAAAAATTAAATATTCACAGTATATCTGAACTGGTGAAGTACGCTATCAGGGAAGGCCTTACATCCCTTGAAAAATAGTTTCCCCACGGTGTCACGCTTTCCTGTCCCCGGACAGAATGAACCGGAACCCCAGGGGGCGGAGTCCGCTCCGAAGAATCAGTTGACAGGGGACATCCAGGATGTCGTCCCGTAGAGATTCGTTATGGCGGCGGGCAGTTTCTTCCCCAGCATCTCTTCGAACCGAAGGGAGACGGCCACGAGCCTCTCCAGATCCACTCCCGTCTCGATACCTATGGATTTGAGCATGTGGGTCATGTCTTCCGTTGCGATATTACCGGAGGCGTTCTTGATAAAGGGACATCCCCCGATGCCGCCCAGGGAGGAATCAAAAATTGTCACTCCCCGAAGGATGGCGGCATAGACATTGACCATGCCGAGACCTCTCGTGTTATGGAGGTGAAGCGACAGGGGCAAACCGTCGATGCCGTCGTTCACGGTCCTGACGGTGGAGTCGATCTGCAGGGGGTTTGCCATTCCCGCTGTATCGGCAAGGCTTATTTCATCGGGGCCTGCCGCTTTCATGCTCCTGACGACACCCGCCACCCGATCCACCGGCACGTCGCCTTCATAGGCGCAGCCGAAGGCACACATCACACCCGCCCTGACGCACATGCCGGCATCCTTTGCCCGTTCGATCAAATCCAGGGCATGGTTGAGAGACTCGCCGATGGTCTTGTTGCTGTTTTCCTTGCTGTGGGTCTCACTTGCCGACACCCAGATCCCGACATGTGGAACGGCGCTTCGAATAGCCCTGTTGAGACCGTTTTCGTCAAGAATCAGCGCGGAATAGAGTACTCCCTCGACACGGTCCATCCGCTCCCATATCTCTTCAGCATCGGCCATCTGGGGAACCACCTTCGGATTCACGAAGGATGACACCTCGATCCTGGCCAAGCCGCAGTCCGCAAGGGCGTTGACGAGCCATACCTTCTGTTCGACGGTCAGTATCGTTTGTTCATTCTGAAGACCGTCCCTCAAGGCGACCTCCTGCAGCGTGACAGCCGGAGGAAGAGTACTGTTCATATCCATTGCTTCTCTCCTTTTTCACAGAGAACCATCGAGTTCATCCGCCACGGGCCTGGAACAGTTTCTGCATCGCCGGGCCCCCCTGAAAAGCGGATATCCGCAGGAGGAACAGTGGTACCGGGCACACTCGCCCCGGGCCCATTCGACGCTTCCTTTCTCATCGCCATGCTGTGCCGCCTGCTCCCTCCAGATGGGAATGGTACGTTTCATCACCCGAATTCCCGTGACGTAGGGAAAATTCTCTATCAGGTCGCAGGGCCATTCATCGCACTGGTGACAGGAATACCAGCCCTTTGCTTGAACGCAATCCCGTATAGCGCAGGAGCGGCAGTACTCGTAGATCATCCCCGCTCCGTCGGGCTGCATGCACCCGAGGCATCGCGTTTCCTCAGGCCGTGTCCCGTAGAGATCGGCCATGACGGAGCGAAATTTTTCGTTGTCGTCCCGCGTCGCTATATATATCCCGCAGGCTCCACAATACAAGCCGCAGGGAGCCATAAGATACCTGTTTTCGATCTCATCCTCCCGCCATCCTTTCATCGACACATTCTCCTTTCATGTTCTTTCGTAAATCCATTGAAAAACGATAGATTTCGTTATTTCAGCCGCGGGGGGAAGTCGCACACGGGTGACCATAGCAGTGAACGATTTCCCGTCGTGATGCCCTCCGAAGCGACACAATGCAAAGGACACGTCGTTTCCGTATTCGACGGGACACACCCAGCATACCACCGGACAAGCCGAATATTCAAGAACAGGAATGCCGGCCTCATGCGGCCCGAAGAAAAGCGCCTGCCCTAGGGAAAGCAGGTTTCTTCGAAACCCACGGCATAGCCCCTCACCGCCCCGGCAAAGGAAAAGACATACCTCGCACTGTGCCACCTCTGGCCGGTCGCCTTTCCTCTTGATGAATCACGGCTCGTCGGGTAGGATGATGCCCGTAATCCACAGCCCCGACGAGGAGAACACATCGTGAAAGCATGGCACGCGGCGGTTACGGTTATGGCCGTCATCATCATGGCGACAGGAACAGGCCGGGCTGACACGCCCCCCCGGCTGACCACCACGTCTGAAGACAGGACGTCGTTAGAACTGACGGTCTATTCCAACGACAGGGGCTTCATACGGGACAGCCGTCGGGTGGCGCTTCCGGCGGGCAGGTGTTCTCTTCGTTTCACCGACGTTGCGGACAGGATCATGCCCGTGACGCTCCACCTGTCATCGCCGGTTGATGGTCCTTCCCCGCACATCCTGGAACAGGTTTACTCCTACGACCTCATGAGCGAAAAAACCCTGCTGGACCGATACGTGGGCAAGACCATAAAGATTGTAGACTATAACCGCCACCATGATCGAAAGGACGTCCTGGAAGCAACGCTGCTGAGCAACCGGGAAGGCCTGATTTTCCGTATCGGCGAAGAGATCTATCTCGGCCATCCGGGCATCATGGTGCTACCGGAGGTTCCGGAGAACCTGACAACGGAACCGACCATCACCTGGCTTTTTGACAATCCCCGGAGCGGTGACCATGACATTACTGCGGTCTATCTCACGGGCGGCATCCGGTGGCGTTCCGATTACACATTCAATATCGACGCCGACACAAACAGGGGAGACCTGTCCTCCTGGGTTACCATCGACAACCGGAGCGGCACCGCCTGGTCAAACGCCCGGGTTTCTCTGGTGGCCGGTGAAGTGCGGCTCGTCGATGATTCAGACGTCCAGGGCTTTGGCGAAAAGGCCCTCATGGCTCGAAGCGCGGCGGTCCCCGACCAGTTTGAAGAAGCCCCCCTGTTTGAGTATTACCGGTATGACCTGCAGCGTACCACATCCATAGAGAACAACCAGGCCGTACAGGTCGGTTTCATCGATATCGGGGATGTCCCGTTCGAGAGGGAGTACCGGGTTTCATCACCGAGGCTGTTTCCCCGATCCTCCCCGCCGGGTATCACGGAACGGCAATCAGTGGAAGTCTACCTGACGCTGCTCAATGATGAAACAAGCAACCTGGGCATACCCCTCCCGGCCGGCGTGGTCCGCCTCTACCAGACCGATGGACAGGGCGGAACCTGGTTCATCGGCGAAGACAGGATCCATCACACACCGAAAGATGCCGAAATCCGTCTCCGGGCGGGGAAAACCTTTGATGTAACGGCTGAGCGGAAGCAGCTCGAGTTCAGGCAGGTCACGAGCCGGGTGGTCGAATCCCGCCAGGAACTCTCGGTGACAAACCGCAAGGATGAAGCGATCACTGTTGCCTCGGTGGAAACCCTCGCGGGGGACTGGGACATACTGGACAGCAGTCATCCCTTCACCGTAATTGACGCATTCAGGGTGCGCTTTGACCTTCCCGTCGCGCCGGGTGAGACAGCCATCCTGCGCTACACGGTACGGACGGGAACCTGACCATGGTGCGCTCCGTCTTTTATATTTCGGACGGCACGGGCATTACCGCTGAAACGCTGGGTCATACGCTGTTGACGCAGTTTCCAGGCATCATCTTTCAGTCCGTCTGCCTCCCCTTCGTCAATACAAACGAGAAGATCGACCGGGCGATTCAGCGCATCGACAAGACCGCCGAGAAAGATGGTTTGCCGCCTCTCGTTTTTACCACTCTGACAAATCCGGTTCTGCGGAAACGCCTGGCCCAGTGCCGCGGAGAAGTCTTCGACTTCTTTTCCACCTTTACCGGTTCCATGGAAGAGGCCCTGGGTGTGCCCTCAAAACCCGTCGTCGGCCGGTCGCACGGTATGGGAAATCCCCACATTTACACCGAACGCATCGACGCCCTCCATTATACGCTGCAGAATGACGACGGGTCAGCCATGAGCGACTACTCCCAGGCCGATATAATCATCACCGGCGTGTCCCGAACGGGCAAGACCCCGACCTGCCTTTACCTGGCACTGCAGTTCGGCATCCAGGCGGCAAACTACCCGCTTACAGTCGATGACTTCGAACGGGACGACCTGCCGCCGAGGCTGGCAGCGGAGCATTCAAAACTCTTCGGTCTCACAGTCGGCGCGGAGCGGCTTTACCAGATCCGTCAGGAACGCCGGGCCAACAGCCAGTATGCCAGTATGCAGCAGATTCGCGCGGAACTCACGTCTGCCGAAAAACTCTTCCGCCGGGAACGGATACCCTACCTGAACATTACCTACATGTCGGTTGAGGAAATCGCCGCATCGGTCATACAACTGACAGACCTCAAACGGCGCATATAAGATCGGCGTCCTCCTACAATGTCGAAAAACGTCTGATAGAGGACGGCTTTGTAAAAAGCTCCTTGAGGCACGGCACGCGCATCATGAGGAATGAGGCGAGACCTTTAAAAACTATCGATTGTGTCATTTCGATATCAAGGAAAGATTTCTCGTCGCTCGCGCTCCTCGAAATGACATTTTTAAAGGTCACTTCGAACGTTCCCCCGTCACTTCGAACGCATGTGAGAAGCCTCAATGATCTCTCGCTTTGCTCGGGACAGGGATTTCTCGTCGCTACGCTCCTCGAAATGACAAAATCGCTATGCTCCTCGAAATGACAAAATCGCGATGCTTCTCGAAATGACACAATAAAAGGTCTCGATGCGTACTGTGCGGTACGCCGCAGTGACGAAGGAAAGAGCGCAATCAAGCAGCATCCGGCTGTAGTGCCTGAGGCATGCCTCCGGTACCATTGTACGAAGCCGCCGGGGTTGTCCGATGACACACCATCAGTAGGCATCGAGGTGGGTCATGATGTGGGTTCTCAGATTGACCCTGCTGTTGCTGATCCCCAGCTTCCTCCGTATATTGTTCCGGTGATAATCGATTGTACGCTGCGAGCTGTTGAGCATCCGGGAAATTTCTTTGGTTGAACGGCCTTCCTTTACGAGGATCAGAATTTCGATCTCCCGCGGGGTCAGCTGCGCGTAGGTAGCGGTAATATCTTGAAGAAAAGGAGACAAGATCGCTTCCAGGCTGTCTTCTATGGCTGCAATGATGTCAGTCCCTTCAGCGGAGAGCCTGTGTGCCTTCAACATGTCCAGGTGGGGAAGAACGATGTGTTTCAGATTCGTCCGGACCGTTCTTCCCAGGTTCGACCTGTCCTCTTCACGACGCTTGAGGAGAACGTTCAGGGCCGCCTTTGCGTCCAACAGGTTTTCTGATTCCCTTTGCAGCTTCTTCTGCGTCTGTTTCAGGTCAGTGATATCGACGACAGAGGCCAGGGTCCGCCGTGTCCCCGGAATCAGCTCGGCACTCAAAATGCCGTCCCGTACTCCACCATCCCGCCTCACATGCCTGAATTCGTATCTCAGGGGAACGGTCTTTTCGCCGCCGGCCCGCTCGCGAAGCGTTTTCGTCATAAAGTCCCTGTCTTCATCCGGAACCAGGGAGGAGAGTGTCAGGTTTTCACCGGGCGGATAGCCGCTGAACCGGTAAAACGCTTCATTCGCGAGTGATATGGACATGTCGTCCTCGATGATGATCATCGCCGTTCCCGCGGAGAAAAAGAGCGATCGGTACGGTTCATCCAGTACACCGACATTCCCGGCCGTTTCTCTTCGGACTGTTCCGTCCGCCACGATACCCCATATCCCCCGGAAGGTGCCGTTGCGCACTATGCCGCGGCCGGTGAACAGGCCCGGAAAGACGGAACCGTCTTTTCTGAGACAGCCAACGGTTTCGGAACAGGGCTTCTTTCCGTTTTCGAGTCTCTGCATGATCTTATTCATTCTGGGCCGTTCCTTCGGCAGAATCGCGTCGGCGACGCTCAGCCCTCCGCGGATGTCTTCCGCCGTAAGCCGGAACATTTTGAGCATGCTCCTGTTGGCATAGATTACACGGCCCGCGGCATCCGTTTCGAAGACACCCTGGGGCAGAAGGTCCACGAGCTTCCTGTACTTCTCCTGAATCCTCCAGTGAACATGGTCAGTCTCGATCTCTTCGGCACAACCGGTCATAGCGGCCCTGATACCCGTTTCTTTTCCTCCGGCCGCTATCAGATTCGCATAGACGATGAGAACGGGAACGACTGTGCCGTCCCGGCGTAACACCCTGATCTTGGTGGGGAACACAGGTTCTCCCGCGCGGATTGATTTAATGCGGGCCCTGACCAGATCATGATCGGCGGCATCAATACGGTCGAAGATGTTTTCTCCCCCAGCACGATTTTCATTACGGCTGAAGCCAAGCAGTTTGCGGCCGTGGCGGTTCGCGTCGAGTATACGACCGTCCCGGCCGATTTCGATAACGGCCAGAGGGGTCAGATATATGAGTTCCTTGTCCCGTGAAGTTCTCGCCGGAGACGGCCCCGGTCCTTCAGAATTCTTCTTCTCAATCATAGGAGTACCTGTTTAAGAAATCCGGGCAGGCGGTATGATTGTATTTCGAGCTTCCGGTTGAGACCTTTATTTTGTCATTTCGAGGAGCGCCTTAAGGTCCGTCATTTCGAGGAGCGTAGCGACGAGAAATCCCTGTCCCGAGCAAAGCGAGGGATATTTCAGACTTCTCACATGCGTTCGAAGTGACAGGGGAACGTTCGAAGTGACCTTTAAAAATGTCATTTCGAGGAGCGTCTTAAGGTCCGTCATTTCGAGAAGCGAAGCGACGAGAAATCTTTCCTTGATATCGAAATGACACAATCGATAGTTTTTCAAACCAGGTCTCGGTTCTTCGTTGTTTACGAGGCATCCGGCAACGACTGTAAGGAAAGCCCCGTCCGGTGTCAATAAAAAAGTTAACATAAAATATGACGGCTTCATGAAAGTCCGGAGGTTTTCCCGTCCCGTGTTCTTCGTCACCGTCGCCTATCCCGCAACACGCGTCATTCTTCGGGGGTGCACGCACCGCGCCCGCCTATCTTTTTACGAAGCCGTCATGGATCGAACGTTTCCCGACTTTTACGAGCCTGTTGAATATGTTAACTTCGACAAAACGCGCTTTTTACGGTCATCGTGCCCTGAGGATCCTGATTGAAGTGCGATGGACCGCCCGCGGGTCTGCCACCGGCTTCAGGGGATTGATTTCGTAGTCTCCGGCCCTTCGGGATCAGGGCATGTCTTGCGTCCCCGCCGGGCTCCGGACTGATTTTTTACGAAAGGTATTGACAGAAGGGATCATAATCTTTTATAGAAGGGCCTCGTTGACACAACAACGATATCCTGAATCCGACATCATTGGGGGATCGTTCAACGGCAGGACAACGGACTCTGACTCCGTGAATAGAGGTTCGAATCCTCTTCCCCCAGCCATTTGATAGTGGAGGGGGGATTTCCCTACGAGTGGCAATCCCCTCCACCCCGCCGTTCATTCATCATGCATCATGTTCCGGGTACGGCGACCGCCTGGTCTTTACCCTTTGATGAACCAGCCATCCCACAGCGAAAAGGATCGCTAGAATAAAAAGCGGGATCAACGAATCTATTCCTATTTTTCCTTCACCGGAACCCATTTCGAGCATAGCATGCATGGCAGAGGCGTAAACGAACCATTTGACCGCCAGCCCCAGGGTCGTGGCGACAAGAAACGTACTCAAGGGGAGCTTGAGCATCCCGGCACCGTAATTTATGACTGAATGCGGAAAACCGGGAACAATACGGAGCAGGAGCTGTATAAAAAGATCGTTCCTCCTTCTGAGGAGTCCTATGACGCGGCCGCTGAAACCCCGGAATAGCCTGTCGCCTCTGATATGCCTGGAGATCCCGTATGCCCCCGAAGCACCGAGAACACTGCCTGCCGTCAGTATCAAGGCGGCCTGAAAGGGTGTATACAGGGGGGCCACCACCCAGAGCATGAGCGTACCGGGCAGAGCCAGGGCAAGCAGCACTGCCTGAAGAGCCACGAGACCCACCGCGACGGCAGGATGGGCACTCATGGCGCTCCCCCACTCAATCAGAGATTCTACAGATACCGGCTTCCCGACCATGAACAGGGCGGCGGCAAGCACCAGCACCGCAATCGCGATCACACGAAATACCCGAGGATCGTTCCATCTGAATTTTAATCGTTCCATGGATAAATTTCTTCATCGTCGGGTCCGGTTTGTCAAGATCTTTAATTGATTGTTCCATTTCGACCGCGAGGAGAAACCCTGTGATGTGACGAACAAAATACGTACCCGGTCCGTCCGTTCCGGATAAAAAAGGAGGCGGGACTCGTGGTGGCAGGGGAGCATTGAAAAGGATGGAGAACCGGGTCACGGCGTCTGCCGTGACACCGGTCACCCTCTCGTTTCAGCGGTCGTTCGGGCGGCTATCTTTTCCCAGCTGTCGCGCAATGGCACGATCCTGTTGAATACGGGCCTGTCCCCCGGCGAGCTTGTGCTGTCGCGGCAGAAATATCCCAACCGCTCAAACTGGTAACGATCCCCCGGCCGGGCCTCATGGAGGCTTGCTTCCAGGAAGCAGGTGTGAAGTTTCTCCAGGGAATTCGGGTTCAGGCAGGAAAGGATATCATCTTCACCGGCCGGATCGGGAATGCTGAAGAGCCGATCGTAGAGCCGGACCTCTGAAGGGATGGCATGGGGTGCCGACACCCAGTGAATGACGCCCTTGACCTTGCGGCCCTCGGACGGGCGACCGTCCAGCGTTTCAGGGTCACAGATACACCGCAGTTCGATGATGTCGCCTGTGGCCGGGTCCCGGATCGCCTCCCGGCACTGAATGACGCAGGCGTTTCTCAAACGCACCTCCCGGCCCGGTCCGAGGCGATGAAAGCTTCTCGGAGGATCGTCCAGATAGTCGTCACGCTCTATGTACAATTCCCGGGAAAAGGCAACCTTCCGGGTCCCCATGCCGGGATTCCGGGGATGATTGGGAATATCGATTTCTTCCACCCGGTTTTCGGGATAATTTTCGATGACAACTTTCAACGGACGCAGGACAGCCATGGCCCTGGGAGCCCGTTCGTTCAGGTCATCCCGGAGGCAGTGCTCGAGGACCGATATGTCCACGAGGTTCTCATTCTTTGCAACACCGATGATTCCGCAGAACGCACGGATTGCCTCCGGTGTATATCCCCTTCGTCTCATTCCCGCTACCGTCGGCATTCGGGGATCATCCCACCCGGACACAACGCCCCCGCGCACCAGTTCAATGAGGATCCGCTTGCTCAGGACAGTGAAGCTGAGATTGAGGCGGGCAAATTCGATCTGGCGGGGTCTTCCGGTTTCGATGAGCCGTTCCACGAGCCAGTCGTAGAGCGGGCGGTTATTTTCGAACTCAAGAGTGCAGATTGAGTGGGTGATGCCTTCAAGAGCGTCGGAAAGACAGTGGGCAAAATCATACATGGGATAGATGACCCAGTCCGTTCCCCGTCGGTAATGGGATTCTCTCTTGATACGGTACAGGACGGGGTCCCGCATGACGATGTTTGGAGAAGCCATGTCGATCCGGGCCCGGAGTACCCGCTCACCGTCGGCGAATTCTCCCTCCCGCATGCGTTTGAAAAGGTCCAGATTCTCCGCAACAGAACGGTTTCTCCAGGGGCTTTCCCTTCCCGGTTCAGTAAAGGTGCCCCGGTATTCCCTGATCTCATCGGCAGACAGGTCGCAGACATAGGCGCCGCCCGCCTCGATCAGGGCCACGGCAAAGTCATGCAGCTTTTCAAAATAGTCGGAGGCAAAATAGAGACGATCGTTCCAGTCGAATCCCAGCCACGACACGTCCCTGATGATGGATTCCACGAACTCCGGGGACTCACCTTCCGGATCGGTATCATCCATTCTGAGGTTGCAGGTACCGCCGTACTGGGCCGCGATACCGAAATTCAGGCAGAGTGACTTGGCGTGGCCGATGTGCAGATATCCGTTCGGCTCCGGCGGAAAACGGGTCGCAACGGAGGAAACCACACCCTTTCTGAGATCCTCGTCGATACTATCCCTGATAAAGTCGCCGGCAGGAGGTGACTCTTTGCGTATCATGGGGCATCACTCCTTATACATGGGTGTTGCGTAGAGGTATCACATCACGGGCGCCATCGGAAAGACCTTTCTTCACTTCTTCTCTTCCGCGCCCGCGGGCCGAACATGAAAAACGCCCCCGGGAATTGAGTCCCGGAGGCGTTTCATGATCCATGTTCAGATTCTTTTACAGAAGCCTCACATTAGCCGCCGCAGGACCTTTTTTGCCCTGCTCCACGTCGAAGCTCACACGCTGGTTTTCACGAAGAACCTTGAAACCATCGCCCTGAATGGCACTGTAATGAACAAAGACATCTCCGCCTTCATCGTTCTCGATGAAACCGAAACCCTTGCTTTCATTGAACCATTTCACTATGCCTGTAGACATTGTGGCAATCCTCCTTCTTTCCGGATTTTCCTAAAGTTGGATCGGCCACATCTATGAAACAAACCGACAATTGAAATTTTCGATGTTCAACTTCGTACTTCAAAGTGTTTCAATCCAGACTTTAACACGCCCCGCGACCCTCATGAAGCCCCGACGCGCTCAGAATAGTCGGCACTTTACTCATTTTTCCGCTGAAGTCAAGTGATTTCTGAAAAAGTCTGCCGGAGAATCCGGAGGGAAACCGGCGCGCCGCCTCCCATCAGCCGAGTACGAACCCGATCAGACCGTAGAGAATATTAAAAATAAACAGAATGACCGGTCGCAGAACACCCAGGAACAGCAGGGCAATGATAATGAAAAAGCCGTATGGTTCGAGCCGGGAAAGCTGCCGCTGAAGCCCCGGCGGCAGAAACCCCATGAGTATCTTCGAACCGTCAAGCGGGGGAATCGGTATGAGGTTAAAAGCCGCCAGGATGATGTTGATGTAGGCAAAATAGGTCAGCGCCGTCGCCGGAATCCCGCCCGGCGAGGGCTTCAGCAACTGCAGCAGAAACAGGGCGATAAAAGCGAGAATCATGTTGGTGACGACACCCGCCGCGGAAACGGCAATCAGCGCTTTCCTGTCGTTACCGATAGCGGCGAAGTTGACGGGAACGGGTTTGGCCCACCCGAAGCCGAAGATAAACAGCATGAAGGTCCCCACGGGGTCAAGGTGTTTCAGGGGGTTCAGGCTTAATCGCCCCATATGCCGCGCCGTGGGATCACCCATCCGGTTCGCCACGAAACCGTGGGCGATTTCATGAAAAATCACGGCATACAGGAGCGGTATCGCCATCAGGAGAAAGGCTCCGGGAGATTCCAGAAGAAGATGCAGCAAACCCATCGGCAGTATCTTTCTGACGAAGAAAAGTATTGACGAACTCGTACAAAGTCTGAAAACGTCTGATAGAGAGCGGCTTTGTAAAAAGCTCCTTGAGGCACGGCGCACACATCTTAATGAGGCGTACTGTGAGGTACGCCGCCGTGACGAGGGAGGGGACGCAACCAAGCATCCGGTACCATTGTACGAAGCCGTCGGTATTGTCAGTGTATCGCCATAATGTCTGCTCCCTATCACAAAAAGATGTCCCTGTCTCCTCCTTTCGATAGCCCGCCGTCAACATGTGATTGCGTGATATGATGCGGAATGGTATCGTACCAGTACCTGTCACCACGCACGGGAACACAGACCTTGTACAGGAGTTGCGCAATGAACTATTCAGATATTGTCTATGAAAAAAAGGACGGCATCGCGCGGGTCGTCATGAATCGCCCCGACAAGCTCAACGCCTTCCGGACCCGGACGGTCATTGAAATGGCCGACGCCTTTGAAGACATTTTTCGCGACCCGTCGATCGGCGTCGCTGTCCTGAGGGGAAATGGAGACCGGGCTTTCTCGGTGGGAGGCGATGCCGGCGATCCGGCTGACGCGGCTGCGGGCTATGATGCTGATCTCATTATCTACCTGAGAAAGGTCCACGACCTCATACGCCGCGTTCCCGTGCCGGTCATAGCGGCTGTAAACGGCTATGCCATCGGCGGCGGGCATGTGCTTCATCTCGTGTGCGACCTGTCCATCGCCGCCGACCACGCCCTGTTCGGACAGGCGGGACCGAAGGTGGGAAGCTTCGACGCCGGCTACGGTGCCGCCTACCTCACCAGGGTGGTGGGCGAAAAAAAGGCCCGGGAAATATGGTTTCTCTGCGAACGTTACAGCGCTGAAGAAGCCCTTCGCATGGGACTCGTGAACAAAGTCGTTCCAAAGGGTGAACTGGACCGTGAAACCGAGGCCTGGTGCCGGAAAATCCTCGCCATGAGCCCGACGGCCATCAGGATGCTGAAAGCGGCCCTCAACAGGGAGTCCGACCATATCGCCGGCACCGAGGCAATGTCCTTCACGGCGGCCGATCTGTACTACCGAACGGAGGAAGCCCGGGAGGGTAGATCTGCCTACCTCGAAAAACGCCCTCCCGAGTTCAACAGGTTTCGCCGTTGATGAAAGCATCGGTCAGGTGCCGTGACGGGCTTTCAGGGGTTGTCGCGCCGGAATCGGTAATACCGGTGGAGCGCCCAGAGCGCTTTCGCCGCTGTTTCGGCGGAACGTACCATGGTAAAGTGGGGACCGATGGTTTTTCTCGCCAGCGACGTCCAGAAGGCGCCGCCCACCGTGTAGGTAACCACCGGTTTGTCCGGCAGCAGGCGCCGGAGAGCTTCGACATCGCCTGTAAGCACATCGGGGCCCATCCCCCTATCCGCTATCAACCGCATAGTTGAGTCGGGAACAACGGGGATGGCGATCACTCCCTGTATCCTCGAATCCCGGAGCAGACCTTCCAGGCCGGGCCCGAAAAGGCCTGACGGTCCGACATCGAGAGGGTTTTTCACGTTCATCCAGGCCGGCGCCTGCCGTTCGATCATCTCCAATGTCCCGGGTGAAAGATCGGGGAACCGGAGTCCCCACTGGACGGCCGCGTCGGCAGCCATGACACCCAGTGATCCCGACGTCGATACGATCCCCGTATCGGTGCCCTTCATGAGAGGCTGCCGCGAAAAGACCCGAGCCAGGTCGAAAAGCTCCTGGAAACTGGATGCCCTGATGACGCCCGCCTGTTTCAACAGGCCTTCATAGAGGCCGTCGACACCGCTCATGCTCCCCGTGTGTGACGCGGCGGCCCGTCGCCCCACCTCGGTCCTGCCGCTCTTGTACAGCAGGACAGGTTTCCGGCGTGAGGCTTCTCCAAGGGCCTTTCGAAAGCGCCGTCCGTCTTTCGCCCCCTCAAGATACAGAACAATGACATCGGTTGTGGCGTCCTGGGCGAAATGGTACAGCACGTCCGCTTCATCGACGTCGAGGCGGTTCCCGATGGTGACCAGGGAGCTGACGGCCAGGTCCTGCCCCGGCGCCCAGTCGGCGACGATGCTGCCGAAGACGCCGCTCTGGGCTATGACTCCGATGTTTCCCGGGGTAATATCCTCGAGGGCAACTTCCGTTGACGTGAAACGGCCATGGGGATTGATAAGCCCCACGCAGTTGGGACCGATGATTCTGACGGGCTCGTCCTTTATCAGATCAGCTATTTCCCGCTCCATGCGGGCGCCTTCGGGTCCCGTTTCACTGAAACCGGCTGTTTCCAAGATCACCGCGTGAATGTTTTTCGCGATACAGTCTTCGATGACGCTTCGCGCGTGATCCCGGGGAACGATGACTATGGCGAGATCGACGGGATCGGGAATGTCGGTGACACGACGGTAGACCGGCAGTCCCTCGATCTCATGTTCGCGGGGATTGACAAGATAGAGGTGGTCCGTGTAGCCCAGCCGCTTCAACAAACGGGGGATTCCGGAACCAAATCCCGGTTTTCGCGTCGCACCGATCACGGCGACAGACCGGGGGTTGAAAAATTCCCGGGGCAGAGCACCCATGAAACACAATCCTCCTTACGGTAAAGGTACACCCATGATGCTGCATCGTGGAGCCGCCTCCGGTGTCGTGAAACATCTGACCCTCCTGAGCAAAACCTGCCTCGTGGAGCGCTTGGTCACACTATCCGGGAAAACGATGGGGCGTGACACGGCACTAGCTACTACAATGGGCCGGTCGGGTCAAACCCTTATCGAAACCTCGAGGTCTCCTGTTATAGCGGGTGACGGATTAATTTATCTGGCAAAGTTAGGAGGGGTCTGTTACATTGCGGTTTTTTCCAACATTTATTATGTATTGAGGTACACATCATGCCGCAGAAAGCAACGCTTATTCTCGAGGGAAAAACCTATGAATTTCCTGTTATCGTCGGTTCTGAGGGAGAAAAAGCCATCGATATCTCAAATCTCCTCGAAGAAACGGGCTACATCACCTATGACCCCGGTTATGTCAACACGGGAAACTGCAGAAGCGCCATAGCGTATCTTGACGGTGAGAAAGGAATCCTGAGGTACCGGGGAATCCCCATTGAACAGCTTGCGGAGAATTCCACTTTTGTGGAAACATCCTATCTGCTCATTAACGGACATCTCCCCAACCCTGACGAATTGAGCACTTTTTCAGGGCTGCTCAACCATCACTCTCTTGTCCACGAGGACATGAAAACCTTCTTTTCCAACTTTCCCCGGGGTGCCCACCCCATGGGAATTCTTTCATCCATGGTGAATGCTCTGCGCGCTTTTTACCCCGAAGTGCCGGAACGCAGCCAGGAGGAGGAAACCAACATCACTGTAGCACGGCTTCTTTCCAAGCTGAGAACCATGGCCGCCATGTCCTACAAGATAAGCCAGGGTCACCTTGTGATCTATCCTTCCCCCGAGCTGGGGTACTGCGCGAATTTCCTGAACATGATGTTCGACTCCCCTGTTCGCCCCTATGTCATCGATTATGACGTCGTGCGAGCCCTCGAAGTATTCTGGATCATATCGGCGGACCACGAACAGAATTGCTCCACCTCGGCCGTCCGCCACGTGGGAAGCGCCCAGGTCAACCTGTACGCCTCGATCTCCGCCGGCATCAGCGCGCTCTGGGGACCGCTCCATGGCGGCGCAAACCAGGCGGTGGTCGAAATGCTTCAGGAGATAGAGGCGAGCGGAGGAAACGTCGTACCCTTCATAGAAAGGGCGAAAAACAAAAAAGATCCCTTCCGTCTCATGGGGTTCGGTCATCGGGTATACAGAACCTACGATCCCAGGGTTCCGATCATCAAGAAGCTCTGTGACAGGTTGCTGGCGAAACTGGGAAGGGTTGACCCGCTCCTCGCCATAGCGCGGGAAATGGAAGAACGGGTGATTGAAGACCCCTATTTCATCGAGCACAAGCTCTACCCGAACGTGGATTTCTACGGCGGCATTCTGCTTCGCGCCATTGACATCCCGGTGAACATGTTCCCCGTCATGTTTGCCATTGGGCGGCTGCCGGGATGGATCAGTCAGTGGATGGAAAGCATGGAGGACCCGGAATCGAGGCTCTGTCGACCCAGGCAGATATATATCGGATCCAAGGTGCGTGATTTTATACCGAGGGACCAGCGGGCTTCGCAATAACGACCGTGGGAAGCGAGTCCGTCTCAGGCGGTGTGTTCAGCCGTGTCGTCGGTGATGTTCTTGAAATAACGGTAATACCGGAAGACGTTCTTTATGTATATTTTGGTTGCCGGGTAGGGTGGGACACCCTGGTACTCCCTGACCCGCCGCGAACCGGCGTTATAGGCTGCCAGAGCCAGTGTTGTCTGCTCGTCGAACTGGTCCATGAGATCCCTGAAGTGCCGTATGCCGGCATCGATGTTTTCCACAGGGTCGAAGCAGTCTTCAACTCCCAGCGATTCGGCTGTACGGGGCATAAGCTGCATCAACCCCCTGGCCCCCCCGCTGGAAACCGCCATGGGGTCATAGCCGGATTCTGCCATTATGATCGCCTTTACCAGCTCCGGTTCGATACCGTAGCGTTGGGCCCGTTCCTCGATGATGTCGTCAAAACTGTCGTCTCTCCACACAATGATGACCGCTTCTTCCTCGACGGGATCAACACAGACGGTCTCCGGCTCAGCCAGTGACTGAACCTCCGCGAACCGGGCAAACAGATGCTCCTGCGGTCGGTACTCACCGGTACATGCCTCGCGGCCATCAAGGGCAAGAACCGAGATAGAGCATACAAGGGCAAGAATCGGCAGGCCCACTGCCGTCCATTTCCCCGGAATCCACTGTAATGTTGAATTCGTCCGCTCTTCCATGATTTTATCCACATATATTATGTAACCACTTATTATATTCTAAAACAATCTTCTTGTCAACCCCTTATCTCTTCCCAAATCCACCACCATCTTTCTGTTGCGTCACGTTTGTGTGTTTTTCAAGTCTTGTATTGCGCCGGCGTCGGCGGCCGCGAGGCTGCCCGGAGCATTGTCCGCATCTGCACATCAAAATGGCTGTTTGTTTCGATATTCCGGAGCAGTACGGACGAAGGTCTCCCTCGCGGGCCGTGGTGCGGCGATCCGCCGGGCATCAGCAGCAGAACGAAACGGCCCGGAGTCTCCTGTCCACACGGTGCGGGGAGAAGTTTTATTTTCCTGCCGGTGGATGAAGGAATGACGGTCTGATCACTGCAGGAAAGGAAGGATGGTGCCGAAAAATTGTGTTGACTATCGGCTTTCATGGCGTTACTACTTCCGCATGTCCGCTTCCCCGCGACGGATACCTTCGGGAAGCTTCCACTCTGAAGGAACTCACGGAACCATACGAGGAGTGCTGAAATGCAAAAACCAATCATAGCGGCGAACTGGAAGATGCATAAGACCATTGAGGAAGCAGTTGACTTTGCCCGGGAACTGAAAGCCGAAGCATCGACGTTCACGGACAGGACGGTAATCATTGCGCCGCCGTTCACGGCGCTCCGTCCGGTGGCCGATATCCTGAGGGGATCGACCGTTCAACTGGCGGCACAAACCATGGCCTATGCGGAATCGGGGGCCTTCACGGGCGAAATTTCGGCAGCGATGATTGCCGATGCGGGTTGTTCATACGTCCTGATAGGCCATTCCGAACGGCGCAATCTTTTTGGAGAAACAGACGGCCAGGTCAACAAAAAAGTAAAGCTCGCCCTGAAGACGGGACTCATACCCGTAGTCTGTGTGGGAGAAACCCTTGAACAGCGGGAATCGGGCAGGACGCTTTCCACAGTCGAAGGGCAAATAAAAGAAGGATTGCGAAATGTTTCTGCCGATGATATACGGAAAATTATAGTTGCCTACGAACCTGTCTGGGCTATCGGCACCGGTAAAACAGCGACCCCTGAGCAGGCTGTTGAAGTACATATATTTATAAAGGAAATCCTTTCCGGATATGCCGGAATCGGTGACGGTCGGACGGTTCCTGTCATATACGGGGGAAGCGTCAACGAAGGAACCATAGACGAGTTGATGGCGCACGAAGGAATAAACGGCGTTCTTGTCGGTGGAGCCAGTCTCAAACCGGCATCATTCATGAACATAGTGCGGTTCCGATCATCTGCAACGGTGTAAGGAGATATACGTGTTGAGTACTGTGGTTGTCGTTCTTCACATAATCGTCTGCATTTCAATGGTGCTCGTCGTCCTCCTGCAGTCAGGCAAGGGGGCTAACATGGGCGCGGCCTTCGGCGGATCAAGCCAGACCATTTTCGGCAGCAGCGGCCCGGGAACGTTTCTCGGAAAGGCAACAACCGTGGTGGCTGTTGTTTTTATGCTGACGTCACTTTGGCTCGCATACTTTGCGGCCCATAAGAGCGAATCGGTTATTCGGGGACCTGCTCCTCCCTCAGCGGTGGAACACAGCATCGACGAACGCGCGCCGTTGCCTGTCGTTCCCGACATTCCGGACCAACCGCCTCCGCCTCCAGGCCCGGCGGCTGATTGATAAACCCGACGCCGGGCAGGGGGGATAACCCGGCGTTTTTTTATTGACAAAACAGGGGAAAGGCACTACGGTGCGGCAACATGCCGAAGTGGTGGAACTTGGTAGACACGCTATCTTGAGGGGGTAGTGGGCCACGCCCGTCCGGGTTCAAGTCCCGGCTTCGGCACCATATTTGTAAAATTATTCCCTGTGATAACGGGAACGTGGGGTTTGCCCCCAGGTTCCCGTTTTTCTGTGGGGTACTTTCATAAACGTATGACCGGAGTGTAACACCCGCGAAAAATAGTTCTTCTATTTCGTGGACATAGGTGTCCTCAAGTAGTTTTTTGTACTTGAGAGAAAAACAAGTTTGACGGCCTCGTAAAAAGTCCGAATTTCCCAAAGGCAGTCTTGTAACTCATTGGAAATATTGGACCCGATTTTTAATCAGTCAGCGTGGTATCGCACTCGAAAGCGACCCGATGGGGAGTTCAATGGTTGCACGTACCAGCCCGGTGGATGGGGACAGCCCCTTCGATTTCGATTTATAGCCACGCGGATTCCCAAGGTACACACCGCCGGAAAGCCGGTTCAATATCTTAGGCGATCCGGTGCAAGAAATTTCTTGCACCGGGTCACGAAGAGAGTTCGGAACCACAGAATATCCGTGAACAGGCTGAGCCCCGAAGCGCTGGATGGCGTGATCAGGGAATTCATCTCCGGATGCGGGACCGATTACGGTGAAATCGAGGTTTCCTGGGACGAGAAGTACAACCGGAAGAAGTCCGGGCTCGAACGGGGGCCGGCCGTTCTTCTCTATGACGATGAGACCGAAACCACCGCCATTGTGTCGGTGCATGATCCGATCATGAAGAAGCTTGGTCTGGTGACGGAATAACCGTCTCCGATTCTCCGACATGGAACTAACCGATTTCGCTTAAGCACACCGTCAGTCCCGGTACGCACTCCTGTTCATTGTTCTCTTTCCGGTCCGTCAGCATTTTTTACCTCCCTGAACAACGATCGTGATCTCTCCCGGGCTGCCGGGGAAGGGGAGAAAAGCATTGCAAAATCTGGAAAATCGGATACAGTGCTTTTTTTGATATGATATATGAGGAGAAAATCCACAGGGGAAAGGAAGTGACGGAACCGTATGGTCAGGAAACAGCCCTTTCAGATACGATCGAAAAAAGACGCCCGATTGCTTGCAAAAGACATCCTGCGGGCTGGCGGGGATTTCTCTTACCACGTGCCCCTTCTCGGTGGAATGGAGGGAAATTACGTCGACATCCGCTGCGACAGGGAATCGGCCTCCTTCACGATCCTTCCCGCCATCGCTGAAAACAGTGATCACCAGGGGAGAGGGTATGAGGAACTTGTGGAACACCTCTGGAAGGACCGCAAGTATATCAACGCGGAATTGAGAAAGATGGAGCCCGGGTGGCTCCAGCTTTGACGGCTTCGTAAAGTTGAGAATGTTTCACTGACGCAAACGTACAGGCGTCGTACAGCCTTGCCGTCAGATCTCACCCGCGGACCACACATTATTGCCTGACCGGCGCGCGCGCAGCTCTTCCGGCGGGCATCTCATATCGAAATCGTCTTCCGGACAAACTCTTCAAGATGGTGCAGCGTGTTGCACTCCTGAACCATGCTGCAGCAGGGAATATACTGTTTCATTTCCGAGTCTCCCGATCCCCAGAAAGATTCATCCTCCGGGTTCAACCAGATCAGGCGCTTGCTGCGCTCATGAATTGTCCGGAGCACCGCCGTCTGTGCTTCCTGGTAATTATTGCGGGCATCCCCGAGAATGATTACGGTGGTTTTACGGGAGACGCTGTCCATAAACATGTCCCTGAAATCCAGAAAAGACTGATTGTAATCGGTGTACCCCATAAATATCGGTAATCCTTCGCCGAGCCGTATTTTTTCTATGGCTTCCTCAAGAGGCAACCTGTCTAAAACAGAGGTGACTTCAACAAGATTCGAACACAGAGCAAAGGTTCTGATGCGCGACACGATCTGATTCAAGCCATAGATAAACATGAGCAGAAAGCGGACGGTTCGCATGACCGATTTGCTGATATCGCATATAACGACCAGTTCGGGACGGTCAATCTTCTTTTTCTTCCATTGAGTATCGAACAGGAATCCATGGCGGGCCATATTCTTTCTCAAGGTCTTCTTGAAATCCAGCTGTCCCCGGTGAGCGGACGTCCTGCTCCTGGACTGACGGTCCCGGAGACGCTTCACCATGCGTCGGATAATAGCTTCTATCTCCTTGAGGTCCCGTTCTTCAAGTGTTGAGAGTTTTCTGTGGCGCAAGGTCGGATCGGTCCGGCTCACGGCAGCCGATGACATGTTCAGTGCCATTTGGCGGTCCACGTACCACCTGGTACTTTCCTTCAGAGACGTTACGGCCCTTTCAAGGGCCGCCGCCCGACCTGATGCAGCCGCTGTGCCCTCTGCCTTGAGGCTCCCGATCAGAAGCTCCATGTCCCGCATGCCCATGGCATCAAGCATCTTGGTCACGTAAGGGTTTCTCTGTGTTATATACCGGATGTCCTCGAGTCTGACTTCTTGGGCCGCTTTCTGAAGAGCCAGGAGCAGCGCTGTTTTATTTTTCATGGCCGGCATGTCGACAAGAGAAACATCGGCAGCCGCCCCGGATTCATCCGGAGATTTTGTCAGTGAACCGATGGCGTTCATTGTCTCATCGGTAATCGGGTCCAGAGAGAAATACCTGTCAAAATACCGTAAAAAAGTGTCCATTTCGTGGGCGGACTTGACCAGGGTGGCCGAGAGCGCGTCTTTAAAAACAGCCCGGTCCTCGTAGCCGACCAGTCGCACCGCCTCAAGAGCGTCAAGTGTTTCTGACGTGGAAATCCCCAGGCCGGCCTGTCGAAGGCAGGTAATGAACGTGCTGATGACACGATCCATCAGGAATCACCTGCCGCCCTGAGGGCGCCTGTTGTGAGCTCATGCAGGCGGTCCGCTACAAGAGCGATGTCTGCCTCATGTTTCAGAAATACGTTCAGTGTGTCCCTCACCACGTCGCTGTTCAGGTGTTCCGCGTGCAGGACCAGGAGAACGCGGGCCCAGTCAATGGTTTCGCTGATCGAGGGGGCTTTCCTGATGTCCAGTCGCCTCACGGCCTGGGTGAAGGCGACCAGCTGTCGGTTGAGCGTGTCTGATATGTCCGGAGCATGTATTTTGACGACGCTTCTTTCAAGCGCCGCGTCCGGATAGGGAATGAACAAGTGCAGGCAACGGCGCTTGAGGGCTTCGCCCAGTTCCCGCGTATTGTTGCTTGTCAGGAATACAAAGGGTTTGACGCGGGCCTTGACCGTTCCGATTTCGGGAATGGAAATTTGAAAATCCGAGAGTATTTCCAGCAAAAATGCCTCGAACTCATCGTCGGATTTGTCGATTTCATCCACCAGCAAGACAGCCCCCCGGTCCTGTTGCAATGCCTTCATCAGGGGCCGTGGTTCAAGAAAGTGGGGAGAGAAGAAGATGTCGTCATAACGATACAACTTTTCGATGGACTCACTGAAGCCGTTCTCTCGCCGGATGATGCTGTCGAGCTTGTCCTTGAGCAGCTGTGTGTACAACAGCTGCTTCCCATATTTCCATTCATACAGCGCCTTGGATTCATCCAGTCCCTCATAACACTGAAGGCGTATGAGAGGCAGATCCAGCAGAGACGCCGTTGCTTTTGCCAGTTCGGTTTTACCCACTCCGGCCGGGCCTTCCACCAGTACCGGTTTGCAAAGACGGCAGGCCAGGTAAACCGTCGTCGCGATCTGCCGGCTCGCCACGTAACCACGTTTCCGGAGTTCCTGTCGGAGTATGTCCGGTGATGTAACCGGGTGTTCAATATTGTTCTGCATAATGACTGTCCTTTTCAAGAAGAAGTGCTTCTCCCATTTGCTGCCGGCGTATCATGGCAACATTGCGGGCGATACCGATAGTGAACGCTATATCGTTTGTGAGCGTTCTGAATGCCTCATCGGTTTCGATATGGCCCTGTTCGATCAAACGCAGGATCGTGGATTGAAAATGCCCGACCGATCGACGAAAATAGAGTAAAGTTGAATGGTACTCCCGGTCGCGATGGCTGCTATCGATCATGGCGGCTGCCTCGACGGCAAGTACTCTCAGGGTGTCCAGGTGCGATTGAAGTTCCCCCATGCCTCTTTTCAGTTCATCGCTTCTTTCTATCTCCTGGTTACGAATCAGTGCCGCCAGGCGCGATATCTGCACCGCCGTGGCGCCCACCACCGGACCCATAAGAAGGGTGTCCTCCAGATCCCGAAAGGGTTTAGAAACTGTATCATAGGCCCTCTCGGGCGGGCCAAGAACCGAATCCTCCGGAAGAACACACGATTCCAGCTTCATACCGCAGAGAATCGACGGCTTCAGGGTTTCCGACCGGATAGTTTCCGTTAACCGAAGACCCTTTGTGTCCCGCGGTGCCAGAAAGGCGGTGAATCCCTTTGCGCTTCCTTTTCCGCTTGAAACAGCGAGGACTAAAAACACCCCGGCCAGGGGGCCGTTGGAGAGATAATTTTTTTCTCCCTGAAGTCTCCATTGCGTGCCCTCATGTGCGGCGAATGTCCGCAGGTGCCGGGGATGAGACCCTACCCGGGGCTCTGAAATAGCGAGCGCTATCGTGGTTTCACCCCGGGCGAGCCGGGGCAGCCACTGATCCATCTGGTCCCTGGTTCCCAATCCCATGATCATAAAGCGGCTCAAAAGAACATGGATAAGCCAGGACAGGGCCAGGCCGATGCTCGAGCATCCCCGTACCAGGGATTCGCCGACAGCCTGGATAGTTATCCACGTTCCTCCCGACCCGCCGTATTCTTCCGGAATCCCCAGGCCGAGTAATCCTTTCTGTCCCATGGTTGACCAGAGGTTCCGGGGAAAGTCTTCACTGGTTATCAGGACGGGAAGAGCTTCCTTTGCCGCGAAGGTTTCCACCCGATGCCGCAGAGCCGTCAGATCCGGAGAGAATCGGTGTGTCATCGCCCGGCCCCTTCAAATCTTTCTTCACGGGTGGAAAGTTTCTCCGAAGAAGCCTCCGCCTCTACCGCTTTTTTCGATCCGTCGAACTTGGCAAAGAAACGTTTGAGTACCCGTTTGAAAGAATCGATCTCTTCGTCTGTGTGTCCTGACTTGATTTCATCATTGACCCGATGAATCACCACTCGTGCCCGATCCGCCTCCCGCAGCCCTTTTTCTGTAATCTGCAGGTGTGAAATCCGTCGATCATTCGGGTTGTTCTGTCTCCTGACCAGGCCCGCCTTTTCCAGGCGATCCGTCAGGCCGGTCACGGTTGAGTTGTCAATGCCGAGGATCCTGCTTATTTCCGTCATTGTCCGTCCTTCCTTCTGTTTGAGAAGGAAGAGGATTCCCGACTGGGCAACGGTCACACCGATATCCGATGCCGCCAGTGCATTGTTGAGGTAGGACCGCAACTTTTGCTGGGCTGTAAACAGGAGCAATATCAACCGATCATCATCGTTCATGGAGGCACCTTCCATTTTATTTTGCATACCAATAGTATACATGCAAAATAACTTGTCAATGCAAAATCGACACTTGACAGTATCGAACAGACGTCCCGCAGCTGTGAAACAGAGGAAGCGGCTGACGGAGTTCGGGTGATGCCGGGCACGCGCAGTCGCGTGAGGCAGCCCGGCAGCACGCGGCGGCGACAGCGGCGAAGAGCCCTGGCGGCGGAATAAACGAATTACTTTTCGGACGAACGGGACCCCCTGGCGGCAGGGCAGACGGCATGGTGCAGGCCGCGGCAAAAAGAGTGCCGTTCGCTCCGTCGGCTCCTCTGCGGGACGGCAGGTTGTCCGTGGCCTTCCGGGCTCTTTGATGGGCGGTACAAGATGACGGCTTCGTAGAATGGTACCGGAGGTATGACCTCCGGTACCGGAGCCCCCGTACCGGGGTTTACTTACGTTCTTTCAGCAAATCACGTATTTCCATCAGCAATACTTCCTGTGCCGGAGGTTCCGGTGGAGCCGCGGGCGCTTCTTCTTTACGCTTCAGCGAGTTGATTCCCTTTATCGCGATAAATATGGTAAACGCGATGATGGTAAAATCAATAACCGTCTGAATAAATTTCCCATAGCCGATGACGACAGCCGGCAGGTCTCCGGTGGCCTCTTTCACAGTAAAGGCAAGATTGGAGAAATCGACTCCTCCCAGGAGGACACCGATGGGAGGCATGATAACGTCGCCCACGGCGGACGAAACGATTTTACCAAAGGCGGCTCCTATAATGATGCCGACTGCCATATCGACGACATTACCCCGTACCGCAAATTCTTTAAACTCTTTGATCAGACCCATCACGGCATATCCTCCCGGTTCATGGTTTGTTTAAGTACTGGCACGTTCACAAGTCATCATCGCATACCCCGGAAAGAATTCCCGGTATGCGGTCGGCAGGAAAACGACTGCCTCATCTCTAAATTTCCCGAGGCGACAGTCGCTTTCTGCCTGTAATACAGCCCTCTGAGAATGCCTCCGTCAGAGAAAAGAGGTTTTTATCTTTTATTTCAGACCGATGTCTTCGGCCACGCCGCGCATGCCTTCAATGGTTTCCGTGATCAGGTCGTTGATGTCCATATCCAGCATTCGGGCCCCCGCTTCGATGATTCCACGGTCGACACCGGCGGCGAAGCGCTTGTCCTTCCATTTTTTTCTGACCGACTTTGTGGTCAGATCCATCACGCTTCGGGATGGCCGTACCAGCGCCGCGGCTGATACCAGCCCCGTCAGTTCGTCAATTGCGTAGAGTACCTGTTCCATCTTCGATTCGGGAGGAACGTCACTGCAAATGCCCCAGCCGTGGCTTACGACGGCACGGATGTACTCCTCGGGCCAGTTGTTTTCCTCGAGAATCTCGCGGCTCTTCCGGCAGTGATGGTCGGGGTATTGTTCGTAGTCCAGGTCGTGGACCAGACCGACGATGCCCCACACATCGGGATCGCCGCCGAATTTCCCGGCGAAGTGGCGCATAACCCCCTCTACCGCGAGGGCATGCACAATCAGTCCTTCGCTCCGGTTATACTGCATCAGGAGAGCCAGCGCCTCATCCCGGGTTGGTTTGGTTTTTTCCATGATCATCCTCCTTGCGTTAAAACCCTATAGAAATCAAGCCATACCAGGAATCAAATCCCCGATTCTCTGAATAGAGTCCTCCGTTTGAGAGATGCCTGTAACGAATTGAAAGAGCCGCGGGGTGCCGCCGCTCAGAAAAAGCGTATCCCGCGCCCAGGGAGGGGCTGAAAATGAGGGAACCTCCCAGTTCTCTTTCGCGGATGGTCTTCCGGCTTTTGACATTAACGCCCACTCCTCCCTCGACAAAAAGCCCCCGGTCCCGCCCGGGCACGAGGTAGACTCGGATCATCGGCGCGATGCCGGCAATGGTAGTCAGTTTTCCATCATAATGGATCAATTCAAGGTTTCCTTCGAGGCGCAGTCGAAGAGAGGGCTGGCGCGTCGGCTGCGTGCTGAGAGCCGGTGAAATCAGCACTTGTCTGCTGGCGAGGCCGCCGTGGAGGGACGATCCGGCACCTACGACGATTTCGCGTTCGCCGGATCCCCGCGCGGCAGCCCCGTGAGACGGGCAGGCGATCGAGAGTATCGCGATCATGATGAGGGTGATAATCAAAATTCCGGGGTTTTTCAAACAAGCCTCCGGGGCATGAGCGTTGATTCCGGCAGCAACGCGCGACGAAGCACTATAAACCCAGATTTTCCATTAGCAGATTTTGGTCATAATAGATAGCGTTAGTCGCTTTTAGTTGTGAGATTATCCTGAGTATGTTCTAATGGAAACCATTAGAAATAGGGTTTTGATTTCAGCGTGTT
>JALOBE010000014.1 GCA_023228425.1 Syntrophales bacterium | reverse complement strand
GAAGGACCGGTTTTTCAGCTGTCATCCCAGTCAATATCCCTTGCGTCGAAAACGGGGCCGTCGGTGCAGACCGGACGGTACCGGGGCTCCGGATCGGCGGGCCTGACTTTCACGGCACAGCCCCGGCACACCCCGAAACCGCAGGCCATACGCTCCTCCACCGACACCTGGCATTGCAGACCGGCCCTTTCAGACAGTTCCGCCAGCGTTTTCATCATCGGTCCGGGACCGCAGGCATAGACGTCGGATCCGTCGCGCGCGAGCGACGGAAGATCGTTCCTGAAACAGTCCGTCACCATACCGCGGCAACCGCGGCTCCCGTCGTCGGTGGCAACGAGGACACGGTCACAGACCGCCTCAATCCTGTCGAGACCGGCAAGAAGACCCGCCGTTCGTGCACCGAGGTAAGCCCATATCTCCCTCTCCCGATCGACGTCATTTCTCCGGCAATACTCGGCCAGAAAATTCAGAGGCGCCACTCCCGCTCCACCGGCAACGAGTACCATTCTTCGAAGCCCGGGGTCTATCCGGAACCCTTTCCCCAGGGGACCGAGGACATCGATGCCGTCACCATTCCCCCGGGAGGCCAGCTGTTGTGTGCCCTCGCCGACAACGCGGTAGAGGAGATCGATCCACTGCGTCCCCTCCCCTTCATCCCGGGAATAAATACTGAAGGGGCGCGGCAGGAGCGGCGAATCCGCGCCGGGCGTCCTGATCATCACGAATTGGCCCGGTGTGGCGACAGCGAACGTCCGGGGAAGCTCGATCCTCACAACCCGGTGTTCCGGCGCCACCTCACGATTTGAACGGACGATACCCCGCGCGCGTTCCTTAACCTGCTTCATCGGAACCCGTTAATCCTTTCGCCGGCGAGGGGCATGACCTGGTAAGGTCCGCCCACATGATAAGCGCGTCTTCCCTGGTATCGGCATAATAGCGGGGGCGGACGCCGGTGACGCGGAAGCCGAAGCGGTTATAGAGGCTGACCGCGCTCCTGTTGGAGGGTCGCACCTCAAGGGCCGCCCATCGGGCGCCCCGTTCCAGGGAGATGCCGATCATGTCTGCCAGGAGTTCCGATGCCACGCCCCGGCCGCGGAAGGAACCGTCAACCGCGATGCTTCTCAAGTGCGCCTCATCCAGGACCAGCGAAAAGGAGCAGTAGCCGACCACGGCCCCGTCGCAGAAGGCGGCGCGACTCACACAGCACGAGGAAGACAGCTCGTCCAGGAGCATGCCTTCCGTCCAGGGATTCGGAAAGGATGACCGTTCTATGCGAAGCACCTCGTGCAGATCATCCGTCGCCATGTCCCTGATGGCAAGAAAACCGCTTCCGTCTGTGCCCCGGCGATATTCTGTCACGACAGGGAGTCCTCCTCCGTTATTCCGGTTTATCCTCCGCCCTGCCAGAGGCGCAGGACAATGAGCACGACCAGGAACAGGCCTGAAAAAACCGGCAGTGCCCCTCTCACCTTGATTGTCGAAAGCGCCACGGACATGCCGATGACGGGAATACCACAGTACACGATCGTCAGTGCTGAAAGAACCCGTTCGGGCAGAACCGGGAAGAACTCCCTCAAGATTACCGTACCGACCGTAAGGCACAGAAAAATCAGCAGTGACGACAAGGCGAAGGTCTTTGCCATGCCGACATAGTGCTTCCGCACGATGGCACGGGCATCACCGCGTCGGGCATCCTCCAGAGCCGCTTCCGACAGGGACGTGTTCGATGAGGCCACCAGCATGTCGCCCCATCGGGCGATGAAGGCCACGGGAGCGAAGAGAAGAACCGCCGCCGCCGCCAGCTCCTGCGGCGGGCCTCCCGGGATGCCTCGTGCCGACAGGATGGTGCCGGCCGTTACGAGAACGGAAACAACCGTATCGTTGGGCGGTAGATACCGCCCCATGTGAAACCGGTCTATCCAGAGCAGTTCGATCATGGCCCCCGTCACGAGACCCGTCATGGGGTCTCCCAGGACGAACCCCACGAGGGGGCCCGCGACGACGGGCCGCGAGATCATGACCTGCAGGGCGATCCTGTCGAGGCACAACAGGCCTCCCAGGAGCGCGACCTCAGAGGCGGGAATCCACATGGCACTCCATCCGTCCCGTTCATCATGATACGTTCCCCGGCGTGTGTCTTCCGCCATGGCGCACCATTGACGACTGCGTAATAAGTTCGGGGATGCCTTGTCGCGCTTTTTCTCCTTCGTCATTGCGGCGTACCCCGGAGGAGGCCCTGTGCTTCAGGACGCGCGCGGGGGCAACCCCCGCGTTACCGAGTGTTCGTATTATCAAATCACAATAGGTGAGACCCGCGGCAAAGTCAATCGTTTCCACACCGGTTTTTCAGGTTGACAGCCGATCCGGCGGTGGTTAGAACAATCATAACTCTACCATACGGGGTCGCTCATGAAGGAACAGCCTCTTTCCGGAATCAGGGTCGTGGACCTCACCCGGGTCCTTGCCGGACCGTTCTGCACCATGATCCTCGGCAATCTCGGTGCCGAGGTGATCAAAATCGAACGGCCCGTGACGGGAGACGAGTCACGGCACTACGGACCATTCATCGACGAGGAGCAGAAACACTCCGGGTATTTCATCAGCGTCAATTCGGGCAAGAAATCCATTGCCCTTGACCTCGAGAACAAACGGGACAAGCAGATCTTTACCGACCTGATCAGGGTTTCCGATGTTATCGTCGAAAACTTCCGCCCCGGCGTTCTTGAACGACTCGGTTTCTCGCCGGACCGTATCAGGGACATCAACCCGGACATCATCTATGCCAGCGCGAGCGGATTCGGCCACGGCGGACCGGATTCGCAGAAACCCGCCTTCGACATGATCATACAGGCCGCTTCGGGCATCATGTCCATAACCGGGCTTGAGGACGGCCGGGTAACCCGCGTTGGAACGTCGATCAGCGATATTGTAACCGGCATGTACACGGCAATCGGCATAATCGCCGCGCTCTTCAGACGAGGCCGGAGCGGAGGAGGAACGCGCGTTGATGTGGCCATGCTCGACAGCATGGTTTCCGTTCTCGAAAACGCCATCATTCGCTGCCAGATAACGCGTAAGGTGCCGGGGCCCATCGGATCGCGGCATCCGTCCATAACACCCTTCGGCGCTTTCGAAGCCCGGGACGGGATCGTGGTCATTGCCGTGGGACACGACAGACATTTCCAGCTTCTCTGCGACCTGATAGGACGACCGGACCTCGCGAAGGACAGCCGATTTTCTACCAACAACCTGAGAACACAAAACGTGGAAGCCCTCACGGCCTCCATAAACGAAGCTCTTTCCGCGAACACCGTCGATGCGTGGGTCCGGAAATTCGACGAGGCGGGCATCGTCTGCGGAACGATACAAACAGTACAGGATCTCTTCAGGTCGGAACAACTCGCCTGGCGGAAGATGCTCATCCCTCTCGAACATGATCCCTCCCTGAGGATTGCCGGTAATCCCGTCAAGTACGACGACACGCCCGACATCCTCACCGCCCGGAAGGCACCGGAGCTGGACGAACACAGGGAAGAAATAATGCGGATTATAGCGGGATTCCCGCGGGATACGACCGACAATTCCTGAGGTAAACAGCATCGCGCCGGAGTATCATCAGGGGCCGGCCCTTCGCGTGTTGCCGTTCCGGGGGCGTAGAGCGACAAAAAATCTTTTTTTGCTGCCGCCGCCGTATTCAGCGCAGGCACTGTACCGCGTTTTCAAACGATTCCGGCCTGTCCCGGGGAACGCTCCTGATTTCAACGCTGACACCCAGGCGAACCAGCGTCATCAAATCGTCGATTTCGTCGTCGCTCAATCGAAGGTGGCTCCCCACCATGTTCTTCTTGTACGAGCTGTTCTGAACATTCCCCACGTTGATCGACTCAAACCGGACACCGAGCCGGTGAGCCCTGAGAACATCCTTGATCCCGCTGAAAAGAATGATCGTGTGTCTCGCGTCAGTACTGTCGGAGCCGTCGGCCGGCTGCCCCAGGGCAAATTCTTCGACACTCTGGACGATGAGTTCGATCTCCTTCGGAACGGCCATTCGTATGATCGATTCACGGAACAGGTCACCCGTAACGTCGTCATTGACGACAATAATGCGGGACGCCCTGAGAAACGGAACCCAGGACTCGAGAATCTGGCCGTGGACCAGCCTGTTGTCGATGCGTACCAGCGATCGTTTCACCGCCCGGATCGAACCCCTTGTCTCTCACCGAAGGTTTCGCGCGGAAGCCTCTTCGGTCACCCGCTCCCCGGCGGGAAAGGCGGGAACTGTTCGCGACACTGTCAGTCGTCGGCTTTCCTGTCCAGTATGGCGCCGGCCAGGTAAATATTCTTCCTGCCGTATTCGGCGATGGAATCGGCAAATTCGGCAAGCTTCATCTCCATTCTCAGGGTGGGCACTTTCAGAAGCATGGGAAGATTCACGCCCGTAACGACTTCAATCTTGTTCTTTTTCAGAAACGACAGCGATATGTTGGATGGTGTCCCGCCGAAAAGATCCGTCAGGATAAGGACACCCTCTCCCGAGTCAGCTTTCTTGAGAACCGTGGTGATCTCCTTTTTCAGATCTTCCACACTCTTTGTGGCATCCACTGAAACGGGAAGTACGCCCTTCATCTCCCCCTTGATCAACTCGGCGGCCCGTATCAGCTCCCTTCCGAGATTCCCGTGGGTAATTACTATTACACCTATCATATCTCCCCCGTTCGACGGTTTATTGCCGTAGGCCGTAGTGCTGTAGGCTAATGAATCAGCCATCAATTGTCAAGGGATTAGGCAGAGGCCGCGAAAACGGGACACCGGCGGGCCGAACAGGATTGACAGGGGGGATGATCAGGCTTATACAATTAAAAATCAGCCATGGCGAGCAGGGAGGATATCCCATGACCGTTCCAGCGACACGAAACTGTCCGCATTGCGGCGGCCCCGTCCAACGGTACCGGAACCCCGTCCCGACCGTTGATATCATAATCGAAATCGATGACGGCATCCTGCTGGTTTACCGGAAAAATGAACCCGTCGGCTGGGCGATCCCCGGCGGCTTTGTCGACTACGGCGAGTCCCTTGAAGAGGCCGCCCGACGTGAAGCCCGCGAAGAAACATCGCTCGATGTCACCGATCTCCGGCAGATGGGAAGCTATTCAAACCCTGACAGGGACCCGAGGCTTCATACCATATCCACGGTTTTCATCGCCCGTGCGACGGGAACGCCGGAAGCCGACGATGACGCGGCCCGGATCGGCCTCTTCACAAGGGACAGCCTCCCGGAACCGATCGTCTTCGACCACGGCACCATACTGTCGGACTATTTCAGAACCAAAAAAGCATCGGGGTAACCCCGGACACGGACGGGTCATTCAGGATTTTTTCGTCCCGGCGTTTCTGAGGCTGCCCGATCCCGCCGGTGTCGGGCCTGAAAGGGCCGTTTTCACCACATCCATCATCTCATCGAAGAAATAAAATGTTATATCCTTCCGTACGTTCTTGGGGATATCCTCCATGTCTTTCATGTTCCACTTCGGAAGAATGATGGACTTTATTCCCGCCCGGTGCGCCGCCAGCACCTTGTCCTTGATTCCGCCTACGGGGAGGATCGCCCCTCGAAGGGTAATCTCTCCCGACATGGCAAGGTCCTGCTGCACGGTCCGCTGCGTGAGGAGCGACGTCAACGCCGTGAGGATCGTTACACCCGCCGACGGTCCGTCCTTCTGAATAGCTCCGGCCGGCACATGGATATGGATATCCATGTTATCGTAAAAATCCCTGTCGATGCCCAGCTCTTCCGCGTTGGTCCGTATGAAGCTCAGGGCCGCCGAGGCGGATTCTTTCATCACGTCCCCCAGTTGACCCGTGAGCAGGAGCCCCTTGTTCCCCTTCATGGCAGTGGCTTCCACAAAGAGCAGTTCTCCCCCGGCGGGTGTCCAGGCAAGGCCCATGGCAACCCCCGGTTTTGCTATACGGATGTTTTTCTCCGGTATGATTTTCGGGGGACCAAGGTACTTGTGAAGATCCTTCACACCGATCACCGTTTTCGCTGCCTCACCTCTGACTATGGCGCTGGCAATGCCTCGGCACAGCGTCGCGATTTCCCGTTCAAGATTCCGCACGCCCGCCTCACGGGTATAGGACGCGATGATCTGCTTCTTTGCGGCTTTCGTGAACTTTACCTGTCGGGGCTGAAGACCGTTTTCACTGATCTGTCGGGGAATGAGGTACCGCTCGGCAATCTTGATCTTTTCATCCAGTGTGTAGCCCGGCAGTTCGATCACCTCCAGGCGGTCACGGAGCGCCGGCGGGATCGTGTCAAGTATATTGGCCGTGGTGATGAACATGACCCGGGACAGATCAAAGCTCACATCCAGATAGTGGTCCATGAAGGAATTGTTCTGCTCCGGATCAAGCACTTCCAGGAGCGCTGATGAGGGGTCTCCCCTGAAGTCCATTCCCAGTTTGTCGATCTCGTCGAGCATGAACACGGGGTTGTTGGTCTCCGCCCTGCGTATCCCCTGGATGATTCTGCCCGGCAGGGCGCCAACGTAGGTCCGTCGGTGTCCCCTGATCTCCGCTTCGTCCCGGACACCTCCCAGCGAAATCCTTACGAATTTCCGTCCCAGGGCACGGGCTATGGATGTACCCAGGGAGGTTTTGCCCGTTCCCGGTGGACCAACGAAGCAGAGTATGGGCCCCTTGGTGTCGGGTTTCAACGTTCGGACCGCCAGGTACTCGATAACCCGTTTCTTCGGTTTGAGCAGGCCGTAATGATCTTCATCAAGAATTTTCAGGGCCTTTTTAATATTCAGGACATCCCTGGTTTCAATGTTCCAGGGAAGTGAGGTTATCCAGTCGAGATACGTGGAAGCCACGGTATATTCCGCCGATGAGGGATGCATGCGGGAAAGTCGTGAAAGCTCTCGTTCAGCCTCTTTCCGGGCTTCCTCGGGAAGCCCCCTCTCTTCAATTCTTGACCGGTATCCCTCTATCTCGACTTTCGATTGATCGTCGGTCTCTCCCAGCTCTTCCTGAATGGCCTTCAGCTGCTGGCGCAGATAATACTCCCGCTGGCTCTTGTCAAAATCACCCTTGACCTGTGTCTGTATCTTGTTACCCAGTTCAAGTATTTCCACCTGGTGATTCACCAGGCGTGTCACCATCTCCAGGCGTTCCCGAATGTCCAGGGTTTCGAGGACTTTCTGTTTTTCTTCCGCGTCGACGTTTATGACGGCGGCAATCATATCGACCAGGGCGCCCGGCTGGCGTATGGCTTTCGCCATGGCGCCGAACTCCTGAGGCAGAAAGGGAGACAGTTTTACGACCCGATCGAAAAGACTCACCAGATTGACCATGAGGGCTTCAATTTCTATTCCTTCGGCCTCTCGGTCAATGAGGGTCTTCACCCGCGCCGTCAGGTAATTCTTTCCCGTCAGGAACTCTTCTATCTTGAAGCGACGGAGCCCCTGGAGGATGAGATGGGCCTTGTTGTCACCGGCGTTGGCCATTTTCAGGATGGCGACGACGGTCCCCACATGGTGTATATCATCGGGATCGGGAAGATTTTCGTCGGGAATCTTCCTGGTCATGACCAGACCGATCAATCGGTCCCCCGTCATGGCTTCGTCAACGAGGGCAACCGCCCTTTCGCCGACTACTTCCATGGGAAAGGTCATATGGGGATAGATGACCACATTCCATACAGGCAGGATGGAGAGAACATCGGGGACTTTTATGTCTTTCAGGTCTTCCGACAGCTGCTGTTCGATCATGAATACCTCTCCTTTGCGCGAGCGGACAGGAATAGAACAATTGACTCTATCAGTGAGAGCCGATAGAAACCTTGCAAACCGCACTGGCCGGCGGAATCTTGGGAATCCGTATCTCCAGGAACCCCCCGGACAGGGTTGCTTCTACGCCATCGACATCGACGGGAACGGCGAGGGTGAGTGTGCGTTCGAAATTGCCGTAGGTTATTTCGGCAAGACGGTACCGGCACTGTCCGGCTCGAATCCGTTCCTCTCTCGACCCGTGTATGCGCACCGTACGGCTGTCGATTTCCAGGTGAAGATCCTCGTTGCGCACCCCCGGCAATTCAACGATGACGGTATACAATTCCGGGCTTTCGTAGATGTCCACGGCAGGTCTCCAGATTCGACGGTACACCGTAAGTGCCGGATCGAAAAAACGCATCGCCTCCGAAAGAGAACTGTGTCCTTCCACGTCAAACAGCCTGCGCTCGTCACTGAAACGTATCTTGATGAAATCCATGTTCCTCTCCTGAATCTCCCTGTGAATCCCGAGGGACGGCAGGTTCACCCCTCCATCGAGTGTCACGGGGGAAATCGCGTCTGCCCATACCGGCCCTGACGACTTCGTAAAATGGCAGCGGAGGCTTGCCTGGCACTATAGCCCCTGATGCTCGTTTGCGCTCCGGCCTCCGTCACTGCAGCGTACCGCACAGTACGCCTCGGTCCTCGGAATGCGCACGCCGTGCCTCAAAGAGCTTTTTACAAAGTCGTCCTCTATCAGACGTTTTTCGACATTGTACGAGTTCATCAATCCCTGATGTTGAGCGTTTTTTTCACGAGCCACTTCTCGTGCTCATAATCAATGACCCGCTGCAGCATTATCTTGTTCGCCATGACGGGACCCGCTCCGTGCCAGGTTCCGACGCCATGGAGGCCGGCGGTCCAGTTCTGCAGCAACTTGGTGATCTTCATGATATTCTCCGTCGGCGTTTCAGAACCGAAACCGAGATATTCATTCACGTAATCTTTTGTCTCGGGGTTCCTGAGATCCTTGAAGGACGGCATGGTGACGATCAGGCCGCCGCCGATATCCCCCGCCAATGCCATGACCCTCCAGAACGCCGTTGCCACGTTGAGCTTCGAGACATTGCCCATCAGTTCGTCGGGCATGAACACGCCCGAACCCTCGGGATCCTCTTTTCCGTCATGCGCCGCCGCAAGGCCGCAGGAACGGCTCGTCTCGCGCAGGACCACCATTTCCATGATCTGGTCATTGATGTGGGCGGCTTTGTCCAGACCCTTGTATTCCTGCAGCAGCTTGCAGCCGCCGATTATCTGGTTCATGAACCCGACCTTGCAGGTCCCCCCGCAGGTCATTCGATGGGTCCTGGCGAAGCGGGCCACAAGCTTTTCCGAATACTGATACTCACCACAGTGAAATACCCGTTCCCAGGGAACGAAAACATTGTCGAATATGACCATGGAGGTCTCCCGCTGGCCGTAGAGAGGATTGCCGAGCTCCTCGATGTCGTCCGCCTGCTCCCGTTCAGCCGAACTGGGCGTGTACTGGCATATGTAGGTTATGCCTTCGGCATCCACCGGCGTGGCGAAAGCGACGGCGTAGTCTTCTTCGCCCTTGTAGTGGGCGGCCTGGGGGAGAACATTTATGTAGTGGCTCGCATAGGCCCCGCTGATGTTTATCTTTGCGCCCTTAACAACGATCCCGTCCTTGTTTTTGTCCACGATCTTCAGGGACAGGAAGGGATCCTTCCACTCCAGGGTCTTCTCTTTCCTGCTGCCCCTGGGCTCCGTCAAGGCACCCGCGACGGAAAGGTCTTCCCGCTGGACCATCTTCAGATACTCCAGAAGCCTCGGGTGATACTCGGTGCCCAGATCTCTGTCCATTTCCCAGGTTGTCGCGTAGAGCGAGTGGAAAGAATCGTACCCCACGCATCGGTATATACAGGTCCCGAGCATCTCCGACGTAAATGTGCCCGCCTTGGCCTTCGCCACGAGATCGTCGATACCGGTGCTGACGTGGGTGTAGCGGTTCACCTTGTCATCGATGAGCGGTGAGTGGCAGGTCATGATATCTTCGTACTGCGGGTCGAGGGCCCACTCATAGCTTGCCTTGTTCGCCTCGACAACGGTTCTGGTAATCTTGTTGGTAAGAATGTTGTCGACCTTTTTCCCGTTCATGAAAATACGGGGTTTGATGGTTTTCAAACTCTCCTCAAACTGCTCCGGTGTCATTAATGGCATCGCTTCCCCTCCTGTCTGCTGTTCAGGTCACGGGGTTCCCGCGGCGGACGGATTTCCGTCCCGGGGCTCCCGACCTCTTATTATGTCAGTTTCCTCATCAGCACCTGGGCGGCCACATGGATCGCATCCCAGGCACCACCAAAAGTCGGTGAGTACGCGAGATCCAGGTATCCGACCTCTTCCAGGGACAGCCCGGACCAGAGCGCGACGGAAAGGCTGTTGATCCGCGCCACGGCCCCCTTTTCTCCTACGGCCTGGGCACCCAGAAGCTTTCCCGTCGGCGCGTCGGCCACGAGCTTTACGCCCAGCTTCTCGCCCCGAGACATGGACCGACCCACGGGAAGCCCCCATATCAGAGTACTGACAGGCCGGTAACCATAGGTTTGTGCTTCATTCTCCGTGAGACCCGTCGCGGCCGCTTCAAGATCGAACAGCCTGAAGGACTGCGCGCCCACCACTCCCTCGAATGGGGCCGTCGCGCCGCCTATGTTTCTGCCTGCCGTGCGCCCCTGCTTGTTGGCGATGTCGCCCAGCGGCAGATAGACCCATCTCCCGGCGACACGGTGAAAGACCTCACAACAGTCGCCCACGGCATAGACCTCGTCCCGGGAGGTTCGTTGGTAAAAATCCACTTTTACGGCACCGCTTTCACCCAGGACACAACCTATGGATTGTGCCAGGCTCGAATTGTTCCTGACGCCGACGGCCATGAGAACCAGATCGGCATTAAGCTCTCCCTGGTCCGTTATCACCCTGAGCCGGGAATCGACTCCCTTTTCAACGGAAAGCGGCCTCGTCCCGGGCATGAAGTTGACACCTTGTCTCTCCAGTTCATCTATCATCATGGCGGTTAACTCGGCGTCCCAGCGCACAGCCGGACGGTCCCGGCGAACCATGACCGTCGTCTCCAGGCCCAGGGTTTTCAGGGCCTCGCACATTTCCAGGGCGACATACCCGCCGCCTATGATGACCGCGCTGCGGCATTCGTTGTCATTCAGGAAGGATTTCAGGCGAAGGGCATCCGCCAGATTTCTCATCACGAACACTCCCTCACGGTCCGCGCCGGGGATGTCAAGGCGCAGGGCGTCCGCGCCGGTGGCCATGACCAGGATGTCATAGGACAGGCGGGTCCCGTCGGAGAGACGAACCCTCCCCGCTTCCGCGTCAATACCCTCGACGGCGGTTCCCGTCTTGACGTCGACGCCGGATTCTATGAATTGCCCGGGCGTCCGCACCACGAGCTTGTTGTAATCCCTGATTACATCACCGATGTAATAGGGCATGGGTCAGGCGGCATAGGAAACAAAGTCGCCACGCTCAACCATCGTGATCCGGAGTGACGGGTCTCTCCGCCTGGCCTCGGCAGCGACGGAAGGACCGGCGGCGCCTCCTCCCACGATAACGACGGATTCGTTCATGGATTCCTCCTGTACTCTGTGTGGACCTCTTGACGGCGGCGGCAGCGGACTCGCGCTTTTATACTCTCTAGCATCACCGGACGGGCAATTGCAAATATTAATCCGGGATTCTTTTATCTTGCCCCCTCGGCCGCCATGACGTACCATCCCGGTACGATCAACTGTCTTCTTCGCAACGGAAGGAAACCATGCCTGACCAGCAGCGCTCGTCCCGTCTCATACTCACATCTACGGAACGGCTCGCCAGAAGCCTTCAGAGGGCCTCCCGCGACGCTTTTCTCAAGGGCGGCGCACGTGGATGGGAACGGCCGGACATTATCAGTCTCAACGCCTGGCTCGACCGGGAATGGGCCGATTCGTGGCCGGAACGGGCGCCCGCTCCGGATCTGCTGCGCCTGGCCCTTTGGAAGCAGGTTGTGGACGAATTCCCTCCACCGGCCCCTCTCGAAGGCAGACCGTCCCTGTACCAGTCCCTGGACGAGACCTGCCGCATCCTGATCCGCCACAGGATAGACACCGGGAAGGGACTCCCCTCCACCGGCCTTGTGGAATGGCGCAGATCGGTCTGCAGTCTGTTTCTCGCGCGTCTGGCCGAAAACGGCCTCTTCCATCCGGCCGAAACGGTGCTTCACGTGCGAAAGGCCATTGAAGAGGGCTCCATCAGCCCTCCCGAGAACTGCTCCATCATGGGATTCGAGTCTCCCGCACCCGTTGAAGAAGATCTCTTCGATCTCATGGGCAGGGCATCCCGGACAGTCCGCGATCTTCTGACAAACCCCGTCCGGGGTTCGCTCCGGGCCCTGTCGCTTCCTACTCGGGAACAGGAAATCACCTGCCTGTGCCGTTGCCTCGCCGAAGACGCCCGCACCGTCCCCCTTCACCGGATCGGCGTCATCGTTCCCGAACTGGAACACTACGGCCGCGAACTCGCCACGAACCTGGAAGAGGTTCTCGGCAGGGCAGCCTCGCCGAGGGAAAGCTGGTTCAACATCACCCTTGGAGACCGGCTTTCACATCTGCCCCTCTTCAGAGCGGCCCTGCTCCCGCTCAGGATGTTCCTCGAAGGGGAAAGCCGGAGCCTCCTGCTCAGTCTGATCCTCTCTCCCTACTATCGATGCTGGCAGTCGTCCAGGGCAACGGTCGCCCGTGCCGACCGGATCTGGCGGGCCAACGGCGTGACGGGCGGTCTGAAGAAACTTCGCCGTTCCCTGAGGGGAGCCGCGAGGGACCTCGAAAGCCTCGTTTTCAACGAATCAGCCCAGGTACTGCATTCCCTCGAAACACACCTCGAGGAAGGGCGGGCCCCTCTTTCCTCCTGGATTGGGACGATCAGCGACTGCTGGGACGTTCTCGGCTTTCCCGTCATGGCCGATGAGACGGACCGGCTCGCCTGGCGGCACCTGAGAGAACTGACCGGTGATTTTCTCAACCACATGGGGGACACGACGCTCACGGGCGGCGAGTTTCTCGACTGGCTGACCCACCAGGCCTCCCTTCAAAGGACCCAGCCCGAACGCGCGGAAGACGCCGGAATCCAGATCATGGGCATGATCGAGGCCCGAGGACTTACCTTCGACAGACTCTACCTGCTGGACGCAAATGACCGTTCCCTCCCCCGACCGGTCCGTCCCCTGCCCTTCCTCGACAGTGCCGAACGGGCCATGGTCCAGGGCGGAACCACCCGGAGCCAGTTCGACTTCGCAGACATCGCCATCAACAGGATTCTTCATTCCGCCCTTTCCATCGTCTTTATGAGGGCTGAACAGGAGGACACGGTCCCTCTCACCCCGTCCCCCTTCTGGCCCCGGAACGAGGAACGGACCTCGATCAACATCTGGACAAACCCCGATCCCGCCTGGCTTCGGGCATCGTGGCTGAAAGCGGCCTGGGAGGGTCTGTCATCGGCTGAAACCGATGATGGAGGGCCACCCATCGGAACCGATACACTGCCTTTCCACCACCCGGCATTCCCGGAAAAGCATTCCCGGGGCCTCTCGTCGTCACGCCTGAAGACCGTCCTCACCTGCCCTTTTCTGTTTCTTGTCGAGATACTCCTGGCTATCGAACCGCTCGAGGATGTAACGACGCCTCCTTCTCCGCAGGAACGGGGCAGAAGAATCCACGACATACTCGCGTCCTTCACGGCGAAGCTCCGGGAACAGGCCGTAGATCCCGTCGAAAACCGGGAACAGGCATGGGATCTGCTTTCCCGGTGCGTGGACGCAGAATTCATCGGGCTTGAAGACCATCCCGCCTGGGGCCTTGAAAAGAAACGACTCCTCGGCTCTCCGGAATCGGACGTTTCGGGCGTGCTCGCATCCTGGCTGGAAGCCGAAAGGACCCACCGTGGCGAGGGCTGGCTCTGCCGCGCCGAGGAGAAGAGCTTCCAGGGTCTTGTGATCGATGATTGCCCCTTCCCGCTCAACGGCAGGATCGACCGCGTCGATTACCATGAAACAGAGGGATGGTCCTGCTACGACTACAAGACCGGCAGGATTCCGACGCGAGCGGACATCTGCCGGCACTTCACGGAACCCCAGCTCGCCGTTTACCTCCTGGCACTCCGTGATCGCGTCATACCCGACCTGGCAGGCGGCGATGAAAGGCTCTCACTGCACGGAGGCGGGTATATCCAGGTCAAATCGGCCGGTGACATCCGGTACCAGGTGATTCATGAAATCGCGGAGTCTCTGGCATCCTGGGAGGCCATAGTCGCCGATGCGGGCAGGCTCATCGCCGAAGGACGGTTTAACCCCGATCCCTGGCCTCTTGTGCCGGAAGAAACAAACAAGACGGAGCCCTGCCGGGATTGTTCCGTCCGAATGATATGCAGCCGGGGTCTCCTGCGGGAACTTTCACGGGACGATGAAGAAGAAACGGACAACGATCGGGAGGGACGCCGTGACGACTGACCCGGCCGACGCGCCGGCCCGGCGCGACACGCTCGATACAAGCCGCTCCTTCCACGTGGAATCACCCGCGGGATCGGGAAAGACAATGCTCCTGACAACACGGTTCGTGAAACTCCTGGCGCAGGTAGACCATCCCGCCGAAATCCTCGCCCTTACCTTCACGGAAAAGGCGGCCCGGGAGATGAGAACCCGCATCGCCGACGCCCTGCAGGGAGCCATGGACCCCGGGCCGCTGCGAGAAGGCTCTCCCCCCGGACCGGCTGAGGAGGAACTGTTCCGCGCCGCCGTGAAGGCCCTGCATCATCACAAAGACCGTCTGCGGCCCGCGTCTTTGTCAGGCGACCTGAACATCATGACCTTCCACGGATTCTGTCATTACCTGGCATCCCGGGCTCCGCTCGAGGCAGGCGTCAATCCCGGCTTCAGCATCATCGACGATTCCAGTCAATCGCTCCTGGCGGCTGAATCGGTCCACCGGTCCATCGATCGTCTGTTCACCCTTTCCTCCGATGACCCACGCAGACGGGCCCTGGAAAACCGCATCCTCTACCACGATAACAACCGGCGCGCCCTGACGGATGAACTGGTCGATGTGATCAGAAGGAGAGACCGTTTCGCCGACCTGGTGACAATAATCAGCGCGTCCGGAGGATCAGACCTGTCACGTTTCAGGGAATCACTAGAAAACAGGGTCCGTTTCTATGTGGAAAGTCGCCTCAGTGAACTGGCCGCAGGCTGCCTTCGGGCACCCCTGGGACGAGACTGGAAGAGGCTCAGGGCCCATCTTTCCGAAGCGGGGGCCCAAGTGGCCGAATGCCTGCCGGAGGAACTGCCCGGCGCCGACTGGGAGGAACTGCCCGCCTGGAAGCGCCTGGCGGACTGTTTTCTCACCAAGTCGGGAACTCCCCTGAAAACACCCGGCCCGGCCAGGGGTTTTTATTCAGGGTTTGTCAAATCAGAGTTGGGGACACTGATACGGGACATGCCGTCCTCGCTGTCCCGGCTGCTTCACGACACCCGGGGGTATCCCGGACACGACGAGCCCGCCGTCGATATAAAAACGCTCGCCGACCTGGTCATTCTTTGTGCCGCGATAATAAGCGACTACGAGACCTTTTGCAAAAACCGGTCCAGGACCGATTTTACAGGATTGGAGTACTGCGCCCTCCGTGTTCTCGACACGACAGACCCTTCCGACCTGGCTCTCTTCCTCGATCATCGCCTTCGTCACATCCTCATCGATGAATTTCAGGACACAAGCCGCCTGCAGTGGGAACTTCTGAAACGCCTGATTGACGGCTGGGAAGACGGCGGTGATAAAACGGTCTTCATCGTGGGAGATCCGAAACAGTCCATTTACGGATTCCGAAACGCGGAAGTGAATCTTTTCTATGACGCGAAGGGGGGCATTCCCCGCTCGGGCTCAAGACCTCTCGCCCTGTCGAGCCGCCTCCTTGAAACCAACTTCAGATCCCGCCCGGAACTTGTCGAATGGGTGAACCAGGTTTTCGGAACCACCGTCATGAAGGACCCCGACACCGAGGCGGACGAAGTACCCTTCAGCCCTTCCATCGCCGGAAGAAGCAGCCCGGAAGGCGGTTCCGTTCCCCTTTCACTGGCCCTGTTCGCGGGTCCCGGCGGCGCTTCGTCCGCCCGGGCGGATGAAGCGGCCTGGCTGGCGGCAACAGCAAAACAACTGGTGGCTGAAACCGGCGGCCGCGCGTCGGTGGGAGTACTTCTCTTTACCCGGACCCACCTCCGGACCTATCTGCAGGCCTTCAGTGACTACGGCGTTCCCCTGCAGGTCCAGGAGGGACTCTATCTCGCCGACCGTCCTGAAACGGGGCACCTGCTCCAGACGGCCCGCGCCCTGGCCCGCCCTCATGACGACTGTGCCTGGGCCTCACTGCTTCGATCCCCCTGGTCCTGGTTCGATGTCTCCACACTGGCGGAAGCGGCCCTGTCACCGGAAATACCATGGATCGAGAAGCTACGGGCACTGGGTCGCCGCCGTCCCGAGACGGAAGGGCTTCTTAATGCCCTTGAAGCGGCCTTGAAAAGAATCGGCAGAGACCCCCTCGGACGGGTAGTGCGTACCTTCTGGGAAGATCTGGACGGACCCCGCCGGACAGCCGCCCGTTACGGCATGGGCGGGGTGGCCAACTGTGTTCGTCTCTGCGGTATTCTCGACGACATGGATGAAGGTTCGCCCCAGGAAACACTGGAGCGTTTCGAAGCGTTGCTTGAAACCTTCTATGAACCCGTGGATCCCACAACGGCCCGGTCGCCCATCCACATGATGACCATCCACCGGGCTAAGGGCCTTGAATTCGACATGGTCCTGCTCCCCTTCATGGACTGGAACCCTTTGTCGGGAGGCATCTCGGGTCCGCCTCCCTACCTGGTGGAACGGCTTCCCGGCAAAAAGGAGGAACACCTCATCGCCACAGGCCGGGACCGCAGGAAACCCGATCCGGATCCTCTCTATCGCATCCTGTCCCGCCTCGAAAGACATCGAAAGACGGGAGAGGCAAAGCGGCTCTTCTACGTGGCGGCTACCCGGGCACGCTCCCGCCTGATCATGAGCGGTATCACGGGCCTGAAACAGGGCAATCCCGTTACCCCCCGAATGAGCCCCCTCTCCTGGGTGTGGACTCATCATGGCGGACAGGAGGGGCTGATGCCGGAATGGCCCGGGAGACCACCCGCTGTGAATGCCGGAATCGCTTTCGAAATCAATCCGGCTCCTCCCGAAATGCCCGACGAGAATTCCCCCGTGGCTCTTTTTGCCGATCAGATGCCGGCGGTTCCGGACATTCAGCCGGAACACCGGACCCTGTCCGTGAAGACACCCTCGGCGGGAAACCTCGACACCGATGCGGGCCCGGACACGGCGCGAGCCTCACGGGAAGAGGACCTGTACTCCATACCGGCAATCCGGGGGATGCTGATCCATCGGCTTCTCCGACGAGGTCTGGAAGGAAAGGGGCTTCCCGGCGAAGGCGCGGTAACGGACGCGCTGGTTCGGGAAGGCGTGCCCCGTGAGGAAGCGTTCCTCCTGACTCCGGGCATACTTGAGGAAACACGGGCAACTCTCGATTCTCCATTCATTGCCACCCTTCTTGAAAAGGCCGTCGGACCGGTCAGAACGGAATGGAAACTGGAAAGCGCCCTGTCACCATCGTCCCTGCTCTCGGGGTCCATTGACCTCGCTCTCTTCGACGGAACATGCTGGTGGATCATCGACTTCAAGACGGGAACACCCGGGACGGAACAGGACATGAACCTGTTCTTTGCGATCGAGGAAGAACGGTACCGCAGCCAGATCGGTGCCTACCGGCGGCTTCTGAAGTGTTTTATCGAACCGGAATCGACTCCTGTCCGGGCGGGTATTTTTTTCACTGCCCCGGGAGTGTGGAGAGAGTTATGCGATTGACATTACAGTAAACAATATTATATTAAGTGAAATTTTGTTTGTGGCTTATCAACACAATCCAATCATTCGTGTTGAAGAACCCTGTTGTCAATAGTCCCGAACGGGCGGAAAGGGTGTGAGCGGTGACCAGCTTGTACCGATGCAAGAAAACAAACGCCTTTATTGTTGAAAAGTGCGAGGACACGACCTGCGATTGGTGGCTCAAGACCGACACCTTCTGTAACTGCACGTGGGTTGCCTGTAATTATGGCCCCTTCACGCTGGAAGAGGTGGGCGAGATGATGGGCGTCACCCGGGAGAGAATCCGGCAGATTGAAGCGAAGGCCTTGAAAAAACTTCAGCACAAGAAGCGAAAGGACCAGCTTCTGGACTTCGCGAGTCAGTTCTACGAAGACTGACGGCTTCGAAAAAAAGGTTACCGGAGGCATGACCTCATGCATTATAACCGGATACCGCGTTGAGCCCCTCCCTCCGTCACCGCGGCGCACCCTGAAGTACCCCCATTCCTCGGGATATGCGCGCCGTACCCGCGATACGTGTATCGAAGCCGTCCCGCACTGGACGTCTTCGATTTTCTACGAGTTCCTCACGACTGATTCTGCTTTTTTTTCTTCGCCGCGAGTTCCTCGAGAAATCTCTGCATCTGCTCTCTGCTCTCCTTGAGATTGTAAAGCAACGCAGATATCTCGACCTCATGTTCCAGTGCCGTTTTTTTGTCCAGACGATGAACGATGTCCGAGAGTTTCTTCACGGCTTCAATGGCCCGCTCAGGCCGCTGGGCCAGTTCACGTGCCATGGCCCTGGCTTCCTCCATGAACATTTCCGGCGGGAGAACCTTGTTCACCAGACCGATGCGGTGGGCCTCCTTCGCCCCCATCGGCTCTCCCAGCATGGTGATTTCCTTTGCCTTGGCCGCCCCGACGAATCGGGACAGGGGATCGAAGAGCGGGTTCAGGCCGAACTTTAATTCGGGATGGCCGAAGATGGCCGTTTCCGACGCGATGATCATATCGCAGACCGTGGCGAGGTTGAACCCTCCCCCCAGGGCGATGCCCCCGACGGCGGCTATGACGGGCCGCTTGAAGGTGTAGATTTTCTGCAGGTACTTGACGGTAAAGAGAATGTAATTGTCGTTGTTGCCGTCGTTATCAGGACGGGGCGCGATTTCCTTGAGATCCATACCCGCCGAGAACACGTAGTCACCGCCGGTGACTATGACGGCCCGTACCGTGTTGTCATCTTCCATCCTGGTGAAGCAATCGATCAGCTCCAGCTGCATCTCACGCGACAGCGCGTTCAACTCCCTCGGACGGTTCAGAGTAACCGTGGCAAACCCGTCCTCGCGGGAAACTATAATGGTATTGTAGTTTGAGTACATGTTACGCGTAATCCACCATTTCTTTTAATTTTTTCCCTGGCTTGAACAAGAGGGTCCGTCGCTCCGGAATGAAGACGGATTCCCCGGTCCTGGGATTGCGACCCACTCTCGGTTTCCTGGTTTTTACGGAAAAGACTCCGAAGCCCCGGATTTCGATCCTGTCACCCTCAATCAGGGCGTCCCGTATAGAATCAAAAAGAATATCCACCGCAATCGCCAGGTCTCCCGGCTTGTAGTCAGGCAATCGATCCCGCAGACTTTCGACCAGTTGCTGTTTTGTCATGAATCAGTATCCGAGCCGGTAATCTTCCCGGTAAACGTAGCTGATACCGGTACCGCCGTTGACCATAATATCTGAAACGCCTGACGCCAGTTCCCTGATGAGATATCGGAGCAGCGTTTCACGCTTTTTCTTGTAAACAACGAGGGGTTCACCATCGATGCCGGCCAGGGACGCGGCGACGGCTATGGCGTCTTCCAGCCCGCCCAGTTGATCGACCAGGCCTTCTTCCAGGGCCTGCCGTCCCGTGAAAATCATGGACTCTCCGATTTTCAGGATATTTTCACGGGGGATGGACCGGTTCGCCTGGACGGCCTCCACGAACTGCTCGTGAATATCGTCCACCACGGCCTGGAGAATGCTCAATTCCTCATCAGTAATGTCCCGCAGAGGTGAACCCGTGTCTTTATAGGAGCCGCTCTTGATGACCTGGGTCCGCAGCCCCACCTTATCGAGCAGTTCCCGGAGCTGGGGGAATTGCATGAGAACACCGATGCTGCCCGTAATGGTACCCGGGTTGGCCATGATATGCTCGGTCGCCGAGGCGACATAGTATCCGCCCGAAGCGGCCACGGTCCCCATGGATGCCACGACCTTCTTGCTTTTCCTGACCTTCAGTATCTTCTCGTATATTTCCTGTGATGGAACGACACCGCCGCCGGGCGAGTTGACTCTGATGACGATGGCCCGTATGTCCCGGGATTTTCCATATTCATCGAGTTGCTCCACAACGTCCCGGGAATCGGTTATCATGCCCTCCACTTCGATGACGGCGACCTTCGGCCGGCCCGAGTGTCCGTCGCGTTCACCGGTGAAGAGAAGAACGGCCTGCGCGACCAGAAAAAACAGCAGGCCCATTACCGCAAGCAGCAACAGGCCGAATAGAATGGGATGTTTTCTCATAGGCTGACTGAACTGACGGGTATCCCGACGCAACCTCGCACCTGCAGTGGATGTTACATTTTTATGTTCGCCAGCAAGTCACCGAGATTTGAGACGACCTTTTCGTTGTTGTTTACATACTGGCGCTGGGCTGACGGTTCAGCTGACTGCTCGTAATCCTTGATGCTCAGCCCGACCTTCTGGTTTTCCATATCGATACTTTTGATGATCGCCGTCACCGTTTCTCCGAGGCTCAAGACGTCTTTTGCCGTCTTGACACGATTTTTGCTCAATTCCGATATGTGTACCAGGCCTTCGATACCTTCCTCGATTTCGACGAAAACCCCGAAATCGGTAACATTGGTGACAACTCCCGTCACGGTACCGCCGATTCCGTATTTCTCCTTCAGCTGCTCCCAGGGGTTTGGTTCGAGCTGCTTGATGCCCAGCGAAAATTTGCCGTTATCCACATCGATGTTGAGTACCGTGGCCTCGATTTCCTGACCCTTCCGGTAGAGCTCCGAGGGGTGTTTCACGCGTTTTTTCCAGGTCAGATCCGAAATATGCACCAGGCCGTCGATTTCGTCATCTATGCCGACAAAAATGCCGAAGTCGGCGACATTCTTTATTTTACCTTTAATAATGCTTCCTTCGGGATACTGCTCTTTTATGAGTTCCCATGGATTGGGCATGGTCTGCTTGAGGCCCAGGGATATCCGCTTGTTTTCAGGGTCCACATCGAGCACCTGCACGTTGACCGTATCACCTACGGATACTACCTTCGAGGGGTGACGGATCTTTTTGGTCCAGAACATTTCGGACACATGCACCAGGCCTTCCACGCCGGGCGCCACTTCCACGAAGCTTCCGTAGTCCATGATGCTGACGACCTTGCCTTCAATGACAGCGCCCACGGGATACTGTTCAACGATGCTGTCCCAAGGATTCTCCGTCAGCTGCTTCAAACCCAGGGATACCCGTTCCCGTTCGGGATCGAAGCTCAGAACCTTTACCCGGATCGCATCGCCCCGGGCATAGTTTTCCGAAGGGTGCCGAATTCGTCCCCAGGACATGTCCGTGATGTGAAGAAGACCGTCGATTCCTCCCAGATCCACGAAGAGACCGTAGTCTGTGATGTTCTTCACGATACCGTCAAGCACCAGGCCTTCTCTGAGCATCTCCAGGACCTTCTTCTTCTGCTCTTCCTGTTCCTGCTCGAGGATGGTTTTACGTGAAAGCACGACATTGTTTCTTTTTCTGTCGTACTTGAGAACCTCGAATTCCATTTTTTCGCCTATGTATCGATCGAGATCCCTCACAGGGCGGATATCCACCTGAGACCCCGGAAGAAATGCCGAGACGCACTTCACGTCGACGGTGAGGCCCCCCTTCACCTTCCTTACGATAATTCCCTCCACACAGGTCTTGTTGGCGTGAGCCTCGACGATGTCATCCCATATCTTGGCCCGTACCGCCTTCTCCCGGGAAAGAATCAGGTCCTCTTCGGTCTTTCGATCCACCACCACATCTATCTCATCACCAACGGCACAGGTTATGGCATCGTCCTCACCCTTGAATTCGGCGACACTGACCCGTCCCTCGGTTTTGTATCCCACGTCAAGCATGATGAATTCGCCGGTTATTTCCACGACCCGGCCGGTCACCATTTTCCCGATTGTCACATCCTGCAGGCTCTGTTCAAAGAGCTCGTCAAAGGTCATCGCCTCTGCCTGCCCGGACGCGTTTCCGGTGTCACCGTTCATTACCGCGCTTTCTTCCTGTTCACTCATCTGTCCGGCTGTTTTGTTGTCATCGTTAACCATGTACCTCATACCCCCTGGGCGTATTGTGTAACTCTCTGTTAAAAAAATAATTCGTACCACAGCAGAATTGAAATATCAAGCAGTTTGGCAATTCACCGGCCCCCCGGCGTACCTTTCGAAACCGACCGGATTTTAAAAATTTCCACCACGGCTTCAATGACATCGTCTATGCTCATGCCGGTCGTATCCAGAACAAGGGCGTCGTCCGACGGCCTGAGCGGCGCCAGATCACGGTTTCGGTCCTGTTCATCCCGGACCAGGATATCGTCATGGATGCGGTCATAGTCGGGATCATGGCCTCTTTCACACAGTTCCAGCCAGCGGCGCCGTGCCCGCTCACGGGGAGCGGCTTCAAGGAATATCTTTATTTCGGCATCGGGAAAGACAACGGTACCCATATCACGCCCCTCGGCAATAACGCCGCCATTCCTGCCGGCCTCTCTCTGGAGCGGCAGCAGGGCTTCTCGAACCCGGGGAAGTCGTGAAATTCTCGAGGCGGCCATGGCGACCTCCTCCGTGCGAATCATGCTGTCGACGGGCTCTTCTCCGACCATGAGAACCATCGTCCCCCCTCCGTCGGGCATGACAACCCCGATGTCCCTGCACACCAGGGCGAGGCCCTCCTCATCGTCAAGAGACAGGCCCGACCGGGCCGCCTGCCAGGCCACCGCCCGATACAGGGCACCCGTATCGAGACAGGCATAACCGGTTTTTTCGGCGAATAGCCTGCAGACCGTGCTCTTCCCCGAACCTGCCGGTCCGTCCACCACGACCACAGGCTGTCTTCCCCCCGGTCCGGCCACGGATTTGCCCCCTCATCACATTCACTTGATCGATATGAAAAAAAAAGATATTGTTTCAGAGAGCTGTCAAGAATACAACAAAAAAGAACCCGAACATGACCGCAACACGACCATGGAAACCGCTGCGGGCTCTTCTCAGCCTGTTCGTCGCGGCCTCCCTGCTTCTTGCCCTTCCCTCACCGTCACAGGCGACCTTTACCTATGACGACGAACGGCGCGTGGGCAAGGAACTCTACGACAAGATCAAAGAGGCAGGCCTTCTTCTCACGGATGATCCCCTGGTGGACTACGTCAATGAAATCGGGGAGCGCCTCATCCGGCAGGACAACCGCTACCCTCTTGACTTCACCTTTTCCGTCATACAGAGCTCCGGAATCAACGCCTTTGCCACTCCCGGAGGCTACGTCTACGTCTTTACGGGCCTCGTCAAGCTTGCTGAAAACGAGAGCCAGCTCGCGGGCGTTCTGGCCCATGAAATAGCCCACGTCAAGGCCCGCCACATAGCACAGATGGTCTCCGCGTCGAAACGGCTCGGTGTCGCATCGCTGGCGGCTGTTCTCGCCGGAGCCCTGATCGGCGGTGGTGAAGCGGCGGCGGCACTCATGGGATTGACCTCCGCGGCATCGGCAACCATGACCCTGAAATACAGCCGGGAACACGAGGAAGAAGCTGATCGCCTCGGCATGGGCTACCTCGTGGGGGCGGGGTACCTGGGCAGGTCAATGCTCGACTTCCTGAAAATCATGCAGTTCAACCAATTTTACTCGAATACCGTGCCGTCCTATTTCCTGACGCACCCCCAGACATCGGACCGCATCAGGTACCTGACTCTGCTCCTGGAGACCCGTTACAGGCAGGAGGGCGAAACGGAGATGTACGGCGGCTTCGAACGGCACAAGACGAGACTGTACCTGAAGAGGCAGAGTCCCCGGGACAACCTTCGATATTTCGCCGAACGGATTCGGCAAAACCCGCTGGATCCGGAAGCCCACTACGGCCTTGCCGTATCGGAAAGCAAGACGGGACAATACGACGCCGCTGCGCAAAGCTTCACCCGGGCACTGGAACTGAAGCCGGAGGACATTGAAATCATTCGTGATTTCGGCATCAGCTTCTTTGAGAAAGGCGATATACCCGCTGCCCTGGATCAGCTCGGCCAGGCATGGAACCGCGGCGCCCGGGACAGGGACACCCTGTTCTATCTCGGAAAAAGCTACGAAATGGAGGGAGACTATCCCGCGGCACTTGACATGTTTCGCACAATCAACGAAATAAATCCCAACGACAGCGAGATCTACTACAACCTCGCCATGATGTACGGGAAAACGGGCGAACTCGGTGAATCCCACTATTACTTCGGAAAATATTTCAAAAGTACAGGGAAAATGTCCAGCGCCCGATTTCACTTCAAAACGGCCCTCGACCAGGTTCCCCCCGAAAGTCCCCGCGCCGGGGACATACGGAAAGAAATGGATCCCGGGGAATCCTGATCCTTCAGACGCGCACGCTCGCGATCGCCGCCCCTATCGGGTCCGGCCGCGTTGAGGGCATAGACGACAAGGAAAAGGAATCGACCATGAAACTGACCGTCACAAAACAGTTCCCCGGCTCCTGCGCCACGGAAGCCATCATCGTCGGGCATTACGAGGAAAGCACCGGCCTCAGGGGGGCCGCGGGTGAGCTCGATGAAGCCGGCGGAGGCCTTCTTTCCTCGATCATCTCGGGAGGGGACTTCTCGGGAAAATTCAAAGACACAGCCCTCGTCTATACGGGAGGAGCGCTTCCGGCGAAACGGGTTCTCCTGGTCGGGCTGGGACGGGAGGAGGACCTTACCGACGAGAAGGTGCGTGTCGCCTTTGCCGGCGCGGCCCGGCGCATTCGAGACATCAAGGTGAAGGAATGTGCCCTGTCGTCCGACTTCGGCTCCGTCGGTTCCAGCCCGGAGGGGCCGATCACCGCTGTCGTCGAAGGAATGCTTCTGGGGCTCTACCGCTATACCCCCTACAAAACGAAGACCGATGATACGGACGAGATACAGTCCGTGTCCATTCTGTGCGACAGAGGACCCGGCGACCGGAAGGCAATGGCCCGTGCCGTCCGGGAGGCCCGGATACTCTGTGATGCCGTCTATCTGGCCAGGGATCTCGTATCGGCCCCGGCCAACGAGATGACGCCGGCACTGCTGGCCCGGGAAGCCCGCCGCCTCGAGGCCATCCCCTCGCTTTCCGTCAAGGTGATCGAAGCGGCGACCATGAAGCGCATGGGAATGCACGCCCTGCTCGGCGTGGGCGGAGGAAGCTGCAATCCTCCGAAACTTGTCGTCATGGAGTACCGTGGAGGAAAACCAAAGGCTCCTCCCGTGGTTATCGTGGGAAAGGGAATTACCTTCGACAGCGGCGGCCTCAGCCTCAAACCCCCGGACAGCATGGTGCAGATGAAAGATGACATGGCGGGGGCAGCCGCCGTCATGGGCACCCTCAAAGCCGTTGCCGAGCTGAAACTGCCCGTCAATGTCATCGGCCTTGTTCCCGCGGCCGAAAACCTCCCCGACGGCTGCGCCTGCAGGCCGGGAGATATTCTGCGATCCCTCTCAGGCCGGACCATCGAGATCATAAGCACCGATGCCGAGGGACGGCTCGTCCTTGCCGACGCTCTGACCTACGCGAAGCGGTTCAAACCGGCGGCTATCATCGACATCGCGACCCTGACCGGCGCCTGTGTCATCGCCCTGGGGGACAACCTGGCGGGACTGTTCAGCAACGACAAGCCCCTGAGAGACAGGCTCATGAAGGCATCGGAGCGAACGGGTGAAGCCCTCTGGGAACTTCCCCTCTGGGAAGAGTACGACGATCTGATCAAGAGCGATACGGCGGACATGAAAAACACGGGTACCCGGGCGGGAGGCGCCATCACGGCAGCCCTGTTTTTAAAAAAATTCATTGAAACGACACCCTGGGCCCATCTCGACATCGCCGGACCCGCCTTTGCCGCCAAAGAGCGGGGCTACATTCCCAAAGGAGCTTCCGGGGCGGGCGTCCGCCTGCTGGTTCAGATGCTTTGCGACTGGACATGACGGTCTGATGGCTCCGATTCTTGAAATAGAGGGACTCAAAACCCGGTTTCAAACCCGTCAAGGCACCGTCAAGGCCCTGGACGGCGTAAACCTGTCCCTTGATCGGGGAGAAACCCTGGGCGTCGTGGGAGAGTCGGGAAGCGGCAAGACGGTTCTCGCCCTCTCCATCATGCGCCTCGTGCCACAGCCGCAGGGAACAATCGTCGCCGGGCGGATTCTTTTCAAGGGGAAAAACCTGCTGGATCTTTCCGAGAAGGACATGCGCAATCTCCGGGGCAAGGACCTGTCGATGATTTTCCAGGAGCCCATGAACTCTCTCAATCCCGTCATACGGATCGGCGAGCAGATCGCCGAGTCCGTCCATCTTCACCGGAACATCTCCCGATCGGAAGCCATGGATCACGCCCTGGAGATGCTGAAACTGGTGGGCATGCCCTCACCTGAAGCCCGCCTCAAAAATTATCCCCACCAGATGAGCGGGGGCATGCGGCAACGGGTGATGATCGCCATGGCCCTGTCCTGCAACCCGTCACTCATGCTTGCCGACGAACCCACAACCGCGCTCGATGTGACCATTCAGGCCCAGATACTCGATCTGATCGACCGCCTGAAGTCGGAGTCAGGGTCCTCGGTGATCCTGATCACCCATGACCTGGGCGTCATTGCCGAGGCGGCCCGGAACGCCGCCGTGATGTACGCCGGGAAAATAGTCGAATACGCCCCGGTGGAAGAATTGTTCAGCAATCCTCTCCACCCCTACACGTCGGGACTGATGGAATCGATGCCCCGGACAGAGATCCTGTCGAAACGGCGGGGACCACTGAAGGCCATTCCCGGAACGGTTCCCAATCTCGTGGACCTGCCCCCCGGGTGCAGTTTCCAGGACCGGTGTTCCTTCACCATGAGCATCTGCCGGGAGCAAGAACCACAGCCGTTCCTGAAAGGGCCCGGGCATCAGGTCCGGTGCTGGAAATACAATTAAGCCGAAATAACCATGAAGCATCACTTGAATAACAATACCGCATCTTTAAAGAACAACAGCGTGTTTTCCATGGACCCGACAGCGGCTGAGGTGCTGGTGGACATGGTGAACATCAAGAAATACTTTCCCATCAGCGGCGGCTTCCTGTCACGCCGGCAGGGAACCGTCAAGGCCCTGGACGGTGTAACGCTTCAGATCATGCGGGGTGAAACCCTGGGCCTCGTCGGTGAAAGCGGCTGCGGCAAGACAACCCTGGGGCGGATTCTGGCGCGTCTTGAAACACCCACGAGCGGTGTCATGCGTTTCGACGGACAGGACATTATGAACCTGTCCGGAAGCGGCCTTAAAGGTTTCAGAAAACGGGTCCAACTGATATTCCAGGATCCCTACTCATCCCTCAACCCACGCATGAGTGCCGGCGCTACCGTGGGGGAAGCCCTTGGAATTCATGGGATCGTCGCGGGGAACGAACGAAAGCGACGCGTTGCGGAACTCATGAAAACGGTGGGTCTCACGGAAGAACAGATGGGCCGTTACCCCCACGAGTTCAGCGGCGGCCAGCGACAGAGGATCGGCATTGCCCGGGCGATCTCGGTCAATCCCGACCTCATTATCGCCGATGAACCCGTTTCGGCCCTGGACGTATCCATCCAGGCCCAGATACTCAACCTCCTCACGGGTCTTCAGGATGAGTTCGACCTGACCTACCTCTTCATCAGCCATGACCTGGGCGTTGTAGGACACGTGAGCGACAGGATAGCCGTCATGTACCTGGGCAAGATCGTCGAGACGGCCCGGAGAGACCAACTGTTCCAGGACCCCCGCCATCCCTATACGAAGGCGCTCCTTGCCGCGGTCCCCATACCCGATCCCCGACGCGTGCAACAGCGCCGACCGCTGGGTGGAGACATCCCCAGCCCCATGAACCCGCCGCCGGGATGCGCCTTCCATCCCCGCTGTCCGGTTGCCCTCGACATCTGCTCCCGGATCATTCCGGAACTGACGGAACGCGTTCAGGGGCACCGGGTCGCCTGTCACAGGGAATCGTGACACTCCGGGAAATCTCAAAAAACACTTGACGGGGGACTCACAAAAGAATATGAAGTGAGACCAATTTCAAGAACGAACCACAAGCGCCCGTAGCTCAGCTGGATAGAGTGGCAGACTTCGAATCTGTTGGTCGTAGGTTCGAATCCTACCGGGCGTACCAGACACGAAACCGTGACACGTTTTAACATACAGGGCTGCTAGCTCAGCAGGTAGAGCAACTGACTCTTAATCAGTAGGTTCGGGGTTCGAGCCCCCGGCAGCCCACCATAAAACCAAGGCCTTACGTCACTGCTGGATGTAAGGCCTTTTTCATTATCCGGTTCATGTAAGCACTGTGTAAGCAATTCGCTACAAAAGAGGTGGCAACGGCCCCTTCCTCAAAACCACAGCCAATCCTGCCTCCAGGCATAGAATCCCGGAACAAACCCCGCTCCTTCAGGGGCATAGGTCAGACTGCCCACGATAAGGGGCCATCATTGCCCCGAAACGGCCGCAGGGATGCCTTTCCAGACACTATCTCCTTCGGGGTGGGGGGTAGGTATGCCTTGGAGAATTGAGGGCTTGGAAAGGGCTCTATATGGCGGTTTTGAGGCAAGGTGTCGGTGATTGCCATCCCATGGCCAAACATTCCCGATATATTCTCATGCCAGTAACATCTCTGGGGCAGCTCAACTTTTTGCTATGGACCGCGCCGGGATGACTCGCATAGCACTGCGATCAATCGGCAGCTTCAGCTGCCTTTCACCATTTTCAAAATTAAAGTAGCTGGAGGCATCATCAATTGTATCATATGCCCAAACCATTGCAGAGGACAGCCGAATCAACTTCAGCAAAAAGACCAGAGATCCTTCCTCGTCGATCCATTTGCGATTCATTTTTCCGTACAAATCCGCCAGTTCATCCAGCTTGGATATTCGCCAGTTCGTATAGCCACTCCCTTGATATTTGTCACAATATATCGTTGCATCATAACAATCGATGTCGCTGCCATTATCATTGGCTGCCCACATCAGGGTTGCTTTTACGTCCAGAACCGTACCGTCATCAAAAGCAAGAAATAAATCATCACCACTCATTGCCATATTCGTCACGGCTAACAACTTTTCTCCCATAGCCGCGACCCACTCCTCGCCCGTAGCCGTGATTAACGTGATTAACTTATCTCCAATAGCCTCTTCAACTCGGGCCTTTAACTCTTCCCACTCTTTCTCATTGATTCTGGCTTCCTCCTGTACCCTCTGAATCTGTATCCGTTTTGCCTCCTCATGCCTCAGATCATCAACACGAAGGCCTATGTATCTCACCTTTGCTTTCTCTTCATCGCCTTCACTCTCGAAATACGCCCTAGCCCAGGTTCCCTTCTTCGTCTGACCCGTCTCCAGTTCAGTACAGGCTATTTCATAGAATTCGTTTTTCTTTTTCTTGTCCATTGGCCGATCCTCCCTGACAGAAAGAATGGTCGTTTCCGGTTTCTTGCTTGCCTGTTCTTTCGGTCTTGATGGCATCGGTTCATCCCCGCGTATGCGGGGAACATTGCCACGGTTTCACATAGACCTCCAGAGTAATCGGTTCATCCCCGCGTATGCGGGGAACATCGAGCGACGAGGTGTCGGGCTCGCTCAGGGCGCGGTTCATCCCCGCGTATGCGGGGAACATAGTCGAGATGAATATCGCCCAGCCCTGGTTTTCGGTTCATCCCCGCGTATGCGGGGAACATGCGATCACCAGGCCGAGGAAGGTTGCCAGCATCGGTTCATCCCCGCGTATGCGGGGAACATCTTTCTTCCCATGCGACCCGGCGCTCTTGCCCCGGTTCATCCCCGCGTATGCGGGGAACATCCCCGGTGCGCCAACTGCGAAGGCAAGGCCACGCGGTTCATCCCCGCGTATGCGGGGAACATTGCGGTCGCGGCGCCATGCTGCCGACAGTGGACGGTTCATCCCCGCGTATGCGGGGAACATATCTATCAACCCATGTATGCCGGCGTCCGGGCCGGTTCATCCCCGCGTATGCGGGGAACATGCCCCCAATAGATATATCGACGACAAAGGGATCGGTTCATCCCCGCGTATGCGGGGAACATGATACGTCCACCGGGCGTGTGGTCGATAGCGCCGGTTCATCCCCGCGTATGCGGGGAACATTAAATGCTGCCTGTGCGATAGCAGATCATTGTCGGTTCATCCCCGCGTATGCGGGGAACATGCTCAAAATGGCCCGCCGCACAAGCCGCTTGCCGGTTCATCCCCGCGTATGCGGGGAACATTCGGCAATGACCGGACTACTGGGATTGCTGGCCGGTTCATCCCCGCGTATGCGGGGAACATGGAATCCTCGGTGTCAGTTTGGTAAGTCCCGGCGGTTCATCCCCGCGTATGCGGGGAACATGAACTGGCAGGGAAATATCGGTTTTCCGTGGACGGTTCATCCCCGCGTATGCGGGGAACATATTTATCCCTTCCCTTTGAGCAGCATTTTCATCGGTTCATCCCCGCGTATGCGGGGAACATTGTTCAATCGATGAACAGACTACGGCGACCACCGGTTCATCCCCGCGTATGCGGGGAACATGTTCGTCGAGTGTCTTTTCAGTGGCGGGGAGTTGGTTCATCCCCGCGTATGCGGGGAACATTCGAACTGGACGGAAAATCGGAGCGGGTAGCGCGGTTCATCCCCGCGTATGCGGGGAACATAAGGCTCGGGTCGTGTTCAACCAGCATCCGGTCGGTTCATCCCCGCGTATGCGGGGAACATAACAGCGGCAATTGTGCGGACCCCTTTCGGACCGGTTCATCCCCGCGTATGCGGGGAACATATAATAGATCGCACCCGAGCAATCATAGCCGCCGGTTCATCCCCGCGTATGCGGGGAACATGCCCGGTCATGCAGATACGGGTTCTGCTATCACGGTTCATCCCCGCGTATGCGGGGAACATGCCCGGTCATGCAGATACGGGTTCTGCTATCACGGTTCATCCCCGCGTATGCGGGGAACATCGCAGAAAAGCCCGGGCGTATTTTTCGACGGCCGGTTCATCCCCGCGTATGCGGGGAACATACAAGCAATGCTTCCATGCCAGTTTCCTCGTGCGGTTCATCCCCGCGTATGCGGGGAACATCTGAGCAACGTCATATCGACGCCCCATATCGACGGTTCATCCCCGCGTATGCGGGGAACATGCACTGCGCACCGGGGACAAGGGTTAATGTGCCGGTTCATCCCCGCGTATGCGGGGAACATGTGTTTGTGCAAGTTGCGGGGCAAAGGAAAAGCGGTTCATCCCCGCGTATGCGGGGAACATGCGCCGATCAGGACATGCGGGACACCATTGGACGGTTCATCCCCGCGTATGCGGGGAACATAAAAACGATCTCAACAATCTTTTGACGGCGTGCGGTTCATCCCCGCGTATGCGGGGAACATAGGGGCTTCACCTATACCCTGGAAGGCCGGACCGGTTCATCCCCGCGTATGCGGGGAACATCCGAGCAGTTCGTTGAGGCGAAAGCCCACCTCCGGTTCATCCCCGCGTATGCGGGGAACATTCAACGGTATGCCTGCCCATATACGCCCACCACGGTTCATCCCCGCGTATGCGGGGAACATGCCCCCGGCCCTCACCCATCCCGCCAATGGTGCGGTTCATCCCCGCGTATGCGGGGAACATCATTCACAGAGCGGATCAACGCTGAGCTTCCACGGTTCATCCCCGCGTATGCGGGGAACATCGGCCGATCTGGCCGAGTATATATCCGCGGAACGGTTCATCCCCGCGTATGCGGGGAACATGGCATTCAATAAAAAAGCCCCCGCAATGGGGGCGGTTCATCCCCGCGTATGCGGGGAACATCAGTGCCGGGTGGCGGGTGACTATGAGATTAACGGTTCATCCCCGCGTATGCGGGGAACATCAATCCTGATCGGGCCGATATAGAACATGCCGCGGTTCATCCCCGCGTATGCGGGGAACATTTCACATGCTCATAGGATGGCTGTTTCTTCACCGGTTCATCCCCGCGTATGCGGGGAACATTCGGCGCACTGCGCGCCGGGGACAAGGGTGATCGGTTCATCCCCGCGTATGCGGGGAACATTACCATGCCGTCGGGCAACTGGTTGTATATTTCGGTTCATCCCCGCGTATGCGGGGAACATGCCGGATTCCATCCATACTTTACACTGGTTTACGGTTCATCCCCGCGTATGCGGGGAACATATCGAATCGGCGGCGCAGGGTCCGCCGGGAAGCGGTTCATCCCCGCGTATGCGGGGAACATAGCGAGGTAGGCTGCATGTTCCTTCGGGTGCTCGGTTCATCCCCGCGTATGCGGGGAACATACCACGTCCGCCACCGTTACCCTGCCTCTGGCCGGTTCATCCCCGCGTATGCGGGGAACATATCCCGCGGCAAAGGAAATTGACTGGCGCGACTGGTTCATCCCCGCGTATGCGGGGAACATAACGCTTCCGCTATCTCCTTCTGCTCGGCCATCGGTTCATCCCCGCGTATGCGGGGAACATCACTGCAACCTCACCATAGCACATCCCACCGCCGGTTCATCCCCGCGTATGCGGGGAACATAGACGAGCCATGAGCAAAGCGTCCATGAAAGACGGTTCATCCCCGCGTATGCGGGGAACATCCCATCAGCAGCCAACCTTACAAGAATTCCCCTGGTTCATCCCCGCGTATGCGGGGAACATGATCCGTCGGCGGACTCCCTGATCGTTGTTTTCGGTTCATCCCCGCGTATGCGGGGAACATGGTGTTTTTTTACGCCGCGAGTGCCAGCACCGCGGTTCATCCCCGCGTATGCGGGGAACATCGTCGGCGCAGGCATTAGCGGCTACCCCTGGCCGGTTCATCCCCGCGTATGCGGGGAACATCTTGACATCGTTAGGCACGTCTGTTGGTTTGTCGGTTCATCCCCGCGTATGCGGGGAACATTGTGTGCTGTTCAGGATGTGCTCGCTGAGGGCCGGTTCATCCCCGCGTATGCGGGGAACATCCAAGGTACATGGGCCAGCGGACAGCTAGAGACGGTTCATCCCCGCGTATGCGGGGAACATTGTGTCTGTGCAGTGACCGGAGCCTTCGTTGGCGGTTCATCCCCGCGTATGCGGGGAACATGCAATCCCGGACCCCGCATCGAGGACGGCATTCGGTTCATCCCCGCGTATGCGGGGAACATACTTCCTCTATCTACATGATTTCCTATTCGATTTTCAAAGAGCGAAAATCTACCAAAAAATGACGGCTTTTTTCATGCTCAAGATTCGTCATCGTCCTCCGGTAAAAAGGAGACTAACTTTACCCCGTCCATCTCAACGGGTATTCGCCGGTTCATCCCTAATGTACGGAAATCATATCCCGATTCCGTGTTCGTGGTCCATGCCATGACCGCATTACCCTCACCAATCCCGACCTCTATCTGTTCCCATATCATTTCCCGGACGCGCCGGGATACTTTCCCGATGTACACGCCGGCACGCACTTCCAGTAGCCAGATCGCCAACCTTCCGCGCAACCGAGGGGGCGCGTTTTCAACCACGGTGACCACCATCGCCAATACACTCCTTGTTCGGGATTGCCATTTCTACGGCCTCTTCATGCGCCTTGGGCCGTTCCATTTCTCCCGCCATGAGCACCTCTTCGATTGTTGGAATGATTCTCCTCAGAATCTTCGATTGGCGGAAAGCATCTCTACAGGAAATCCGGACTTCACGTTCAGGATTTTGAGGTTTTCTTTTGGCTATGCGGAAAGCTACAGGAACAACAGTGTCGAACTTGAAAATGTCGGCAATGTCGTAAACAAATGATTGGGGTTTTCCTGTATGCAGAAACCCTACTGCCGGGGCATATCCCGCTGCCAGAATCGCAGCTTCACAAATACCGTATAAGCAGGCTGTTGCGGAACTCAAACAGCGATTTGGAATGTCCCCGCCCTCCCAGGTGCTGTAGTCGTAATTGCGGCCCTTCCAGGGAACACCATATTGCCGAGCCAGCAACTCATACATTTTTCTGACTCGTACACCCTCAATTCCACGCAGTTGTTGAATACTACGTCGTTCCGGCGGTTCTTCATGAAACCGCATGGCGTACATCTTCCGTACAACTTTCAGCCGCGCGGAATCGTCCAATGCCAGCTTCGCCTGATACAACAGCCTGTCCGCACGGGCGCCACCGGGCTGACCCGATGCATAGAGGCGAACACCTCCATCACCTACCCAGATCAGAAGGCATCCTACGCGGGACGCCAGTGTAACCGCTGCATGGGAAACACGGCTGCCCGGCTCAAGCATCAGGCAGGCAACACCCCCAACAGGAATGTGCGTTCGAACACCGTTTTTATCGACAACGACGAAAGCGCCATCAAGTACATCCAAGTTGCCCTTTTCTAGAAAGAGCACTGAAATGCGGTCTTTCATCGGGATCGGCTTCAGCATGGGCAGAACTAGTTCGGTCATGTACGTTTACCCTTAATTGTTTTCTTGTTATAAACTTACAGTGATCGTATTCATCTCTGGCAAAATCATCGGCTTCTTGCTTGCTAAATTTTCCGGTGGCCGGCAGTATGCGTCGCCCGATAAATATCAGAAATTCATCCGGCTTTCGCTCCCAGCCTTTCATGAATACCTGTTTGCGCTATGGATTTTGTGCATATGAATACTAATGATTGAATTGTTGGCTGAAACAGATCGGCCATTATATGTTGCCTCAGCCAGACCGTCTCATTCTCGGGAAGGACATCAGGCTTCACCTGCCCGCCTTCAGCCTGATAAAAGAGGATTTCATCTTTTACCGGAATGTCGTCTGCCATTAAATACTCTCCATTGCCTTAAGCATCCGGCAGGCGAAATTCGTATGCCGAATCGTACTCCGTCCCTACACCCGGCGCACTAACATGAGACCGCATCCGAATCCCTTGGCTGGACCGAGCCCTCTAAAGAGGCATCGATCAATAAAAACGGCAGGGTCAGTAACAGTGAGCATACCGTTGAAATCCACCGTGCTTAAACTTATGGGGGTGCTTCCTTTTCTTTTGAAGAATTTGTGTTGTCTATAGCCATCTGCCCTTATATCATTAGGTGTTATGTTGAATCCATGGGAGGCTGCACGTTCTTCCAACCATTGAAAACCTTTATTATGAACAATATCAGAAATATTGAAAATTTTGTCTTCCTTTTTCAGTTTCAATTTCTCCTCCATAATCACATCATGACGTTTTTGTTGCCCGTCGTCTTTACGCTTGGCACGGATCGGATTAGCACGCACCGTAAACCCAAGAAGCTGACCAGCCCGAAGTTTCGGCTTGTATTCCTTGGTTTGGATTTGCCATATCTTTTCCTCACCTGCGGGTTTACGTTCCGAAACAGTGTAAAGTATCAGCGTGCCATTACGCACTTCGTAACGGTAAATGAAGTCGCGCTTTCGATCTTCATGGTCGGCAAACAGTTGCCAAACAAGTTGATGAGCCTGATATCCCGTATAACTGGCAAGCGCATTAACATCACGAGGAGAAAGGCCTTTTTGCAGCGTAATCATGCTGAAATACATTACGATTCCTCCTTTTTAAAAACGCCATAGTTTTCAAGACGGTCACTAAACTGCCAGCGCTTTCTGGAACGTGGCTCGTCTCTTCGGGTAATGACGTGTTGAAGTGCAATGCCACTTGCGATATCGGTTTCCCAATAAACATTTGTAGTTGTTTTCGAATTGATATTTGACAATTCAGCTATTGGTGGCACGGTCATCAGTGCATCACGCAGTGTCTCGGCCTTGACGATCATAGGATGAAGCGGCATAGCCAATGGACATGATTTGCGGCCAAGATAGAGCGTAAAGACGGGTTTTTGCAATGCAGTTGCTATTTGTTCGACAGAATAAGGGGCGTTTTCGGCCACGGTGATGGCGACGGTATAAACTGCGTCGCATCGATAATCACGACTGGACAGAATCGTGTTAAGTGCTCCCTTCTTTGCAAGTTCGGATCGTCGTGTATCATGTGACACGCCTTTTTTGGCTGAAGGAACCTGGGTTGTGTGATAGTCGCGCATAAGCACACCCATGGCGTCAATCCTAACAGCGAATGAGCAGGTTCCTGCCAATGAATTCTGCCGTTCTTCCTCGTCGCGCCGGATACCAAGCGCCGCCGCTAACAGACCGATAATCGCCGATTTGCTCGGATGGGCGTAGCTTGGGCGGTATTCCCCAACGGCTATATCCCCCCAGGAAGCCAGCGGCCCATACAACTGAAACAGAAGGTAGTCTTTCATAATCTTACTCCGTCACGAAAGTAATAATCTCTTCCAGGCTGCCCTCACCGGTTTCTGCGTTCATGGTTTTTATGGCTTCGGCACATTTACCGTAAACCGCATCCATGTTTTCCCGCTTCCTTTCAAGAGCTTCAATGGCTTTGCTTAAAATATCTTCACCCTTGATCGTTTTTAGAAAAGCCACAGAAAGCGAGCGGGGTTGTTGTTCGCCCTTCTCTGCAAGGATATATGAGGCATAGGCACGGGAGGCAAAACTATTCTGCTTACCGTTTGGTGATACTTTTGCGGCGGCTTCAACCAGCGCCCCCATCGCCTTATCGGCAAGCACCTTGCCCCCGATGTTTTCCTGCAACAAATCACGGTTGATGCAGATATAAAGGTAGAAAACGCCTGCGCCGAATTCTGTTTCGCCAATGTGCGCCGCGCCCATGTCCTCGTCCCCTTTATTCAGATCGTCCACAGCGGTAAAGTAATCATCTTCAACAGCAACATCGTGTACTGTTATGGCATGGGCAACCTGCACGGCAGCTTCAGTATTGAAAGCAGGTGAACTGGCCAGCATTCTTCCAAACATGGCAATATCTGCAGCGGTGTGACTTTCTTTGAGCAATTTCAGATCATCAGAGGACGGGGCGGTCTTGGTTGTGGCCAGTTTGTCTACAAGCACATCTATTCCTTTTTTCTCCTCCGGACTGAAGTGAGCAAGCTGTTCGATTTCCAGTTCTTCCAGCGGCTTAGCCGCGTTAGTCTTCTTCGCTTTGCCAAAAACCTCGGCAATCTGTTTAGCCCATTCTTTGGCATTATTCTCTGCAACACCTTTTGATTTCAACGCTTCATATATCTCTAGGCCCATTGTTTTGGTGCGGATACCGATATGACCTTTCATCGATTCAGCAAAAATAGATGATGTCCTCCATGCCCGTTTCAAGCTTTGGGAAGATACTCTCAAGCGGTTTTTGCCGCCCATAATGGCTGTTTTGGGTCGGCCCAGATCATCGCGGTTCAGGTTTGAAGGGGGATATGATGTCAGCAGATGCAGTTGAATGAAGTTACTCATGTTCGCTTCTCCTTTTTAGGTGATTTATTGTTCAGACGGCGACTTTGAATAGTATTCAAAAGCCCATTGTTTCCGTGTTTTGTCGTTCCAAAAATAAACGCTGTTAGCAAGGCTCTGCAAATTGACTGCACCGCCCAGTAGTGTCACAACGCGCCCCATGGCGCTAAACAGGCCCTCGGCCTCTTTCACCTTAAGTAAACGTCGAAAACGCAAACCGCTTACCCTTGCAGAACCGTCCGCCTTGCCTGTCGCCATTTGTTCAGCCAGCGTGCTTTCAGTTACGTCCATTTTTACGCGCGCCGCCAGTCCTGCCACCAGAGCGAGCGCATTGTCGTTGACTGCGCCATGTTTTCCAACAGCAATGCGCAAGCGGTGATAAGAAGGGGTGAGCACCACTTCTGTCAAAGTAGCACAACGGCGTAGTTCGGCCCGGTCACCCCTACTTGCATCTAACGCTTGCCACCATAAAGAAAGCGCCTGGGTCTCGGCTGAATCTGCGTTGAATCTCAGGTATGTTGTTGCCATGCCTCCTCCTTAATTTATTGTTTTCATAGTGCAAGTTGTTCTTGTTTTGTCAGTCTCTTGTCTTTCTTTGTTTCGGTTTTTTGTCGGGTGTCGTCTTTTCGACTGGAATGCCGAGAAGCTCCTTGATCTTCTTGCCCCTGTTGTATTGTTCTAATTCTTTGCGAGCTATGACAACCCGTTTAGGGTCTGCATCTTCGATAGGCCCTTCCCATGCGTAATCATCAAATATTTTTAATGAACGAATACAAAGGATAGAAAACCATTGTCTGCTTATTTCCTTTATGTCGTTTCCTGTATTCAGTGCAGATATTAAATCATTTAACGCCAAATAAAACTCGGCTTCTGTTCCCTGCCAAAAGCTATTGTCAACAAATGTTGTGTCTCCTTTGGCGTCACTTGGCCGCCGAAACCACGCTTTTTTAAGAGCACTCCGCGTATTGCTGGCAATCTCTGTGGCTGCCTTCACCATGCCCGCTGCTCTTTCCTCATAATCAGGACGGACGGTATTATCCACACAAAACAAGGGCATAGTTGATTCGTACCAGCAACGTGCTTTCATGTTATCCATATCATAACCAAACGCCCATAAACGGAACTGCCATCCACTTCTCCAGCGTTCGTAATACTCATGGACAATGCGTGCGGGCATCTTTTTCTCGTTGTCGTCATGAATGACAAAGCCAAGCCAATGTCTATAAGTCAATCCGCTGGGTTGCGCATGAACGGGCAAAATGCTTTTTTCACCTTTCTTTGTTTGTTCATAGTATGGGGATAGAGGATGAAGCCACCCATTGCAACTTGCACCCCCCGGTATTTCCTTATAGGTATGAATTATGGTGTTGGAATAGCTTCCACAAATGTCGCAGGCGCTTTCTGATAGCGATCCTAAATTTAACCTGATGCGTCGAGGCATGGCCCAAAACATAATTACCGGATTCGCATCTTCAGGCGTTGTATCTTCTCCGTAAATGACACCACCTTTTCTTCTTTTTCCGTTTCTTGTTTTAGCCAGCCATGGGAATTTATATTTATCTTCAAGAAGATTCGGATTTCCAGACGTACCATTAAATATTCCTTTTTCTAGCACATTCAAATATATAAGTTGCCATAAGGTATTGTGATGGTTATCGCCAACAACGAGAGTTGTCAAAGGCCCCCCGCCACGCAAAGATGTCATATAGCCCTGACCGCCAGCTGGTGCGTTGGTTTGAAATGCAAAGAGAGCTGTGGCGCAACAGCTTGGGCAAAGACCAGATACTGTATGACGCTTTATGAAGTGATCCGTATTATTTACCAGAGCATTTTGACCAGGTGTCTCTATAAATAAACCATCAACATCACTATCGTCGGCAGCAATACTCTCGTAATCCTGCATAAATCTAGGCCCATCTCCACCAAACTCAAAGGCATGATGCACCGATGAGAAGGCTGCTTTCAATTCCTCCGGAGATGGGGGCTCAATAAGTCTCTTGTGCCATTCTGCACGATTTTGCGGCGCTGCAACCGTCTGGACAAGACCAATCAGAAATTGAATCAACGCACCATTAAAGTCCGGCCGTGGTGCGTCAAGCGACATGACAGGATTTTCTTTGAACTGACCTGAAACTTCGTAGGGTGCTATTTTGGTTTTTGTCCCATCTTGTCTTCTTACAGGTATCCATGGCTCATCAATCAGATTAAACTGCATTTATTCCTCCTTCGTTAATAAGCTTCGCTCCGGCCAACCGACTGTATTCCAGCAACACGGTCTCATTTTTCTTGTTCAGCGCCTTGCCGCGCCAGTGACCGTCAACGTTTTGCTGAAGGACAACAAGAATCGTCCACTTGCCCTTGTCCGGCAGCACGTCTTTCAAACTGGCTACTTTCTCACCCAATACGCCATCATGTATAACTTCTTCATTAACCAAACTGCTGCGGATATTAACTTGACTCATATCCCACGGGAATCTTTTATGCGGATACCACGGTGTTAGCTTTGCACCATCCCAGCAGGCCAGTCGCACGGCAGTTTCCATAGCACCCAGACGCGTGGGCGTCTTCATGTCTTCCCGCCACTGGGTCACAGTAGCTTCGTAACCCTCATCCAGTTTAAGCATATTAATATGCGCAAGCGTTTTATCCGCTTGCCATTTTGCCTCCGCCTGCTGATCACGGTGCTGGAGCGATTCAGGTATCGTTTCTGCGCTTTCGGAAAAGGCGGCTTCAATCAACATTCTGGCATCGTCAGGCATCGTGAGATGTTTTTTCTCTGACAGGAGCTTTGCGGACAGCCAAAGACAGCCATGACTAGGATAAACAAACGCCGCCTTGGGGAAAAAAGATTTGAACCAGTCACTGTCTGCGTTTTCTTCCGGCCAAGGTCCATATATTATCATGCAGGGTGATTCGCGCCGATCAGGGCCTTCCTGTATGGGGTTGCCTTTCTCGTCGCGGGCATGGCGGTGCAATCTCCCACCCCTTTGAATCAGCAAATCCATAGGTGCAAGATCAGTAATCAGCAGATCAAAATCCAGATCAAGCGACTGTTCGACGACCTGTGTTGCAACCAGAACCTTACCTCTGCGCATCGACTCTGTGCTTGTTTTCCCAAATGCTCTTAAAGCTTCATTCTCTATATCGAGACGATCTCCTAAGGTAAAACGTGCATGAAACAGCATCACGCTATTTTTATGCACTTTCCTTTTTAGTCTTTCATACCCGTCTAATGCATCATATACCGTGTTCCTGATCCAGCAGACGCAATGTCCTTTTTCTATTGCTTCAACAATCCGATTTATGATTTCGACTTCTTCGTCAATGAGTAAAACCTTTACACTACATCGGCGTTGTGGCATTGATTCGATGGGTGTTTCACAAAGGCCCGTTTCTTTTGTGTAGGAAGTGATCATCGGATAGGCTCTAATTTTTTGTTCTAGCCGTTGATGATCGTCACAACCATTAGCAAAAGCGTTAATGAAGCCACGCCGCGTGTGTGCTGGCAGTGTTGCCGAAAGCAGAATTGCGCTTCCTCCAAGAGCCGCATGAAAGGTCAACAGGTTTTGCAACAATTTGTTCATGTATGGATCATAGGCATGGACCTCATCAATGATAAGAATATGATTGACCAAACCGAACAGTCTTAAAGATTGAAAACGGGCAGGTAGGATTGCCAGCAATGCTTGATCGAGCGTCCCGACGCCCACGTCAGCTAATTGGGCCTTCTTTCGGTTGTCGGCAAGCCATGATGAGCATTGCGCAGTGGCAGTTTCTTCGTCTTCGGTATAGTTATTCTGGCCGCCAATTGTTGACATGAAGGTATCGGAAAGATGACGGGCGCTGTGGGCAAGTACCAGTGAAGGACGAGTCTCTGCCTTAAACAGCCGCCGATAGACGTTGGTGAGCCTTCCATACATTGCATTTGATGTGGCCATTGTCGGGAGTGCCACAAATAGTCCGTTGCCTTGTCCTGCGGCCATCAAACGTCCCGCCAGAAGCAGAGCAGCCTCTGTTTTCCCGGATCCGGTTATATCTTCAAGGATAAACAAATGCGGCGAATTTCCAGTCGGGCACTGATCGACAAAAGCCTGCAATGGCGTGGGGACTGGAATGGATGGGAACAGTCCAGAAAAGACGGGCTGGTCTACTAACGGGCTGCCGGTACTGATGCCGGATGCTCGAATAGCAAACTCAGACTGCGGCAAAGCGATGGTCTCCCAATATTCTTGCAAACTGACCTGCGTAGCAGTGTATCGAAACCACTCACTATTTGATCCGATCCAGTCGCACAGCACAGTAAAACCGGCGACTAACCAAGAGGCTTTTTTCAGAATCCCTTCAAGATCATATGGCGAGGGAAGGGCAAATGTGTCAGGCAGAGCATTGCCTATTGAATCAATGTCTTTAATAAAACTTGCGGCTGCTGCAGAATCTGCTTCCCCAAAAAAACGGTGATAATTCAGAGGCATGCCATTTAAACCCCTCAGTTGCGGGGGCACTCCGTGATGTCCGGTAAATGATTTGGCAATTGACATGATGACATCTTGCCATTCTTCCAGCGATCTTTCTGGATCTTCATGCAACAAAGGATTTCCGTTCTCTACGAATGATTTAAGAAAGAGATAACCTAAGCTGTCATGTCGGACGGTATATTCCTTATTGCTCGTAATGCCCTGTAACTGCTTTAATATATCAGGACGCAAATTCTGGAACGTTTCTGAAAACTTGCCAATGTCATGAAGTGCAAGACCCATTATTAGCCAATGAATACAGATCTTTTCCTCAAGACCGGTGATTGTGGCAATTTTCTGCCGCAACGCAGGACTGTTTAATAAAAGAGAATGCCCAACCGCCGCCACATCCAAGCAATGATAAGGCAGGAGATGATAGCTCCCTGTCTCAGTGTCCACTTTTCCCCAATACTGGTAATAAGAAGGTGTTGTTTCTGTCATGTTTTCTCCATCGCCATCCAGACAGCGGCCACCATGCGGGCGTCGGCGAGCGCCCGGTGTCTTTGTGTTGTCCGCGGTATTGGTCCCACAAGATGGCGGTATATTGTTTCCAGTTTATGGTTCGCCAAGTTAGGGAAGCGCCTGCGGCTTGTTTCCAGCGTACAGATGAATGTGTTGTTCAGTGTCATACCTAATCGGGCAAATTCTTGTCGCAGAAAGGAAATGTCGAATTTGGCGTTGTGTGCCACCAGCACTCGGCCATCAATAAGTTTTCGCAATGTCGGAAATACGTCTTCCGGTCCTGGTTGCTCAATCAGGATCTCATTGGTAATCCTGTGAACACGGGTGGCCGTTTTGCTTATGGGATGCGCCGTTTTGACGAGGCTCTGATATTCCTGCACACTACTTCGATCCTGTATCAAAACAACCCCGACCTCAATGATGCGGTGGCCCCTCCGTGGATCAAGGCCGGTTGTCTCTACGTCAATACAGGCTGCATCGATCATGCTCGCGATTCCTTCGTCTGATCATTGCACTGTGCATGTTTGTTATTTCAAAATCTTGTCGGTAGATTGGTTCGTTACTGTACTGCCAGCCTGTACAATTCTGCACGATGGCGCTGATTTCGGTTTTGTCCGTATCGCTCTCCTGTCGTAGTAGGGGTCGGTGGAATTCTCTTTTTAGATTTTCGGATGCCTGTGTAGGAATCCCAGCGTACCGGAAGCCACCGCTATATTCAACGTCATTTGCATTTCCTTTACTCTTTCATCCCCTCATCTCTACTTTCAGCGCCAGTCGCCTTCACGGGTTGGGCCCGGGGATGTGGGGCGATGACCCGGACAGTGCCGCGGCTTCTGCCAGCGCCTTCTCCTTGCGATGCAGCTCCCGCTCGAGCTGGCGGATGCGCTTGCGATCAGCCTTCTGCTCGCTTTTTAGATGTCGGTTCGACTCACGGTCCCAGTCGTTGGCCGTCTCGCAGGCACGCCGCCACTACGCCAACTGCTCCGGATACAGCCCCTTCCGGCGACAGTACTCGGCCAACTCGGCCTCGTTCATGCCGGCACTCTCAACAACGGCATTGAACTTGTCACGCGAGCTCCAGCCCTCGGGAGCGCTATCCGAGTCGGGAAGCAACAACCCTCGCTCACGCGCCTGCCGCCGCCAGATGTACAGGGTGGCCTTGCTGATGCCTTCCTCTCTGGCCAGCGCGACGATCGACCGGTTGTGCGGTGGCATCATTTTCTTCAGAACAGCTTCTTTACGCTCTTTCGAATATTGCATGATCCGATCCTCCTCCGCCCCCAAGGAAAATCCATTATACAAAGATCTAGATCATGCGACAACTATCCTGACACAGGGGGTAATGTATCATATCTTGTGTCACTGGCGGGAGAGGGGACGGGGCTTCTGGGAGCACTTCCCTTTTGTACCCTTAGACGACGAAGCCCCGCATCGGAGATGCGGGGCTTTATTCGTTAAGCAACCGGTTTAAAGAGGGTTGCATTTGTTGCTGGCTCCCCAGCGCGGACTCGAACCACGGACCCGATGGTTAACAGCCATCTGCTCTACCGACTGAGCTACTGGGGAATGTTCACTGATGCAAAGAGCGTTGTTTCTTCAATCATTAAGAAGGCTCTCCGGACAGGAGAAGCCTTCTACCAGAGTCTTTTTATTTTTTCAACCCTTTTCGCCTGTTACCGACAGCTCGTGCAGGTAGTGAGTTCGGTGAAGGGAACGCCTGTCTTTTTTGATATCCACGCGAGCTGTTCTTCCGGCGCGAAGTAGCGTCCGCATTCGGCACAGGGAACCATTTTGAATACCTTGTTCCAGATGATTCTCCGGTCGCCGTCTTCTTCCATCTTCACGTAGCCCGTCGGGCAGACGACGACACAGGAGCCGCAGCCGATGCAGGCCCTGGGGTCGAAGATGATGGCCGGTTCATCTATGGCGCGGTTGAGGCCGCGGTCTTCGAAGGTAAGCGCCGACACTCCAACGATTTCCCGGCAGGCGCGGACACAGAGCCCGCAGAGTATACAGTCGTGGTCGGTTCCCTCTTCTCGGGGCACTTCCACGCCCAGAGATGCCGCCATGGCCCGAACCGCCTCGGTACCGGGATATTTCCGGTACAGAAGGGATGCCGCCAGTTTGCGGTTCTCCGCGATTGCCTCCGATCCGGTTCGTATTTCCATGCCTTCGTTCACCGGCGTGGTGCAGGATGCCGCAAGCTGCCATTTGCCGTTGGTTTTCACTTCAACCGTGCAGAGCCGGCAGGCACCGAAGGGACTGAGGTTTTCGTTATGGCACAGGGTCGGAATCGGTATGTTCAGCTCCCGTGCCTGCTGCAGTACCGTTGTACCTTCCGCCGCCTTGACCGTGCGCCCGTCTATGTGTATGGTAACCATTCTTTTCCCCTTCTTTTCATAAAATCATGGTTCGTGTACGTTCGTGCTATGCCCGGCTCCAGACAACGACCCGGTAGCATCTCAGGCAGCGTTTCGCTTCGGCCATGGCCTGGACGGCACTGTAGCCTCCTTCGACTTCCTCGAAACCGCCGACGCGTTCTTCCGCGTCCAGGTGGACCACCGGTCCGGCGGGCTCCGGGGCGACGAACCCCGTTGTCCGCCGTTTCTTGAAATCCACGCCGTCAAAGGACAGCTCGTCCCGGGGGGCCGGCTCTCCCTGCAGCCACGCGTCGATGCTCGCGGCCACGCGGTTACCGGCGTCCAGGGCTTCGATCAGCGTTGCCGGACCGAGAACACAGTCGCCGCCGGCGAAAACGCCGGGTATCGACGTTTCAAAGGTGACCGGATCCGCCTCGATCGTTCCCCATTTCGTCAGGTCGAGTTTTTTCGAACCGCCCACCACCGGAATGACCGGGCTCTGACCGATGGCGGATATGACCATGTCGGCCTTGACCCGGTATTCTGATCCCTTTACGGGCACGGGCCGCCGCCGTCCGCTTTCGTCGGGGTCGCCCAGCTTCATTTTCCTGCATTCCAGGGCCTTGAAAACACCCTTCTCCGCGATGATCGCGACGGGGGCCGCCAGATAGGTTATTTTCACGCCCTCCTCGAGGGCTCCCTCGACCTCTTCCACGCCGGCGGGCATTTCCTTGCGTGTCCGCCGGTAGATGATTTCCACGTTGCTAAAGCCGAGACGCCTGCAGCTTCGGGCACAGTCGAGAGCAACGTTTCCCCCGCCGATAATGACGACTTTTTTGCGGGGCTCAACAGTTTTTCCGAGATTCAGTTCCCGCAGGAATTCGACACCGTCCACGAGTCCTTCACATTTCTCGTCTTCGCCCTCGACGCCCATGGCATTGCCTTTGTGGGCGCCCACGGCGACAAACACGGCCTTGAATCCCTTCTTCCGGAACTCTTTCATATCCAGTTTTTCGATTTTTGTGTTGAGGTAGATCTTGACTCCCGTTCTCTTTATGAGATCGACCTCGTGGCTTACCACGCCGGAGGGAACCCGGTATTCGGGTATGCCGGCGGTGCCCATGCCGCCCGCCCGGGGGAGCGCTTCAAAGATGGTGACGCCGTAGCCCCGGCGTCGAAGATGATAGGCCGCGGCGAGGCCGGCGGGTCCCGCACCGATAACGGCGACGTTCTCTTCTTTTTCCCGGTCGGGGACTTTCAGTGAGGTGGCACCGCTTTCCGGTTTCTGGTCCGAGGCGGCCCGCTTGAGAAGCCTGATGGCAAGCGGTTCATCCAGGTCACAGCGTACGCAGGCCGCTTCGCAGGGGTGGGTGCAGGCCCTTCCGATTGTTCCGGGCATGATGCACCGCTCGCGGATGAGGTCCAGGGACTCGGCGAAACGGCCGTTTCTGATCAGTTCTATATATCCCGGGATGTCCAGTCCTGCGGGACATGCTTCTATGCAGGGAGCCGTTACCGACACACCGTAGGCTCCGCCGTTGAGCTTCCGGTCTCCCTTTGCAAGCGCCTGAAAATCCGCCTTGAAATACTTGAGGGCATCGGTGAAGGGCGTGAAGACCGTCCGGCCGAAGGCACACTTGCTGGTTGCCGCAGCCTGTCGGGCGATATGTTCCATTTCGGAGAGAACGGTTTTGTCGGCCGTTCCCGCCGCAAGGTCATCCATCATGTCCAGAAGCGTGTCTATCCCCAGCATACATACGGAGCACTCGCCGCAGGAAATTTTCCTGGCTTCCTTCAGATAGGCCATTGAAAGCGCGGGTACGTCAGCCGCCGCGTCTCCCAGGACCAGGCCGTTCCAGCCCATGATCGCCGATGCCGGAGCGCCCGAACTCAGGCGGGGAAACAGGGGCTCCACCGCTTTCGCCTTTGACGAAGGACCCTTCCGGTTGTCTATTATTTTTCCGTCCCAACTACTGAATGCTATTTTCTTCATGCCTGAATCACCTTATGAGTTGTCTTCGTCATTAATCAGCGAGTTCTTTCCAGGAATGAAGCCCTTCGACCTTGTCGATCAGCTTTCGGTACTCGAGATTGACACGTTCCTGGATAGTCTGGATCCTGTCCGGTGTAAGATGCCGGAACCGTCCCTGCTTCTTGATGTATAACTCGACGGGCTTGAGAGGCTCCGGCCGGTATGTCATGCGATATTTGCCGTCCTCCACCTCGTAGAGGGGGAATACTCCCGTCTCAACGATGAGCCGTCCCATTTTGATGCACTCCGATGTAGGCGTTCTCCATCCCGTGGGACAGACGGTCAGGCAGTGAATGAAACTGGGACCCTTCACCGCCCGTGCTTTTTTAACTTTATTCATAAAATCAACGGGATAACTATGGCAGGCTGTGGCAACGTACGACACGTCGTGGGCAACCATGATTTCGGCGATGTTTTTCTTCCACTGGCTCTTGCCGATGCTGACGGGCCCGGCCGGGTCCGTCGTGGTGGACGCGCCGAAGGGCGTCGCGCCGGATCTCTGAATACCCGTGTTCATGTAGGCCTCGTTGTCAAGGCAGACGTAGAGAACGTCGTGGCCCCGCTCCATGGTGCCTGAGAGGGCCTGGAATCCGATATCGAAGGTCCCGCCGTCACCGCCGATGCAGACGGTCTTTACGTCCCGGTCGGCGATCTTTCCCTTGCGCCGGAGAATTTTCAGGGCCGACTCGACGCCGGCTCCCACCGATGCCGCGTTTGGAAAGGCGACATGGATCCAGGGAAGCTGCCAGGCGTTGGTGGGATACATGGAGGATACGACTTCCATGCATCCCGTGGCGTTGACGATAATCGTGTCCTTGCCCAGGGCCTTGCACATGAGCCGTATGGCCAGCGCTTCACCACATCCCTGGCAGGCGCGGTGTCCCTGACTGAAATACTCTTTTCTATCCGTAAGCTTCGGGGCGTACAGATCAAAGTTTTCGACTATATTCATGATCCCCTCACACCGTATATTTCGTAGTCTTTACTGGGTTTCGCCGTCAGGGCCTTCCGGGCCTTCCCGACGATCTCCACGAAGTCGGCAACGGCCATGTCTCTGCCGCCGAGTCCGATAATCCGGTTCATCACGAAGGGCCTGTCCGGCTGATCGTACAGGGCCGACCGGATCTCCGCGAAAACCGGACCTCCCGGACCACCGTAGGACACGGCCCGGTCGAGCACCACGAGTACCTTGCATCCCTTGACGGCCTTTCTCAACTCCTCGAAAGGAAAGGGCCGCCAGAGACGCAGGTTGAGAAGACCCACGGAAACACCCTTGTTCCTCAATTCGTTCACGGCCACTTCTGCCGTTTCTGCCATGGAGCCCATGGCAAGAAGCAGGATATCCGCGCCCCTGGCCTTGTGTCCCTCAACGGGTTCGTAGGAGCGGCCGAAGGTCTGCTTCCACTCTTTCCAGACCTCGAGAATGACCTTCTTTGAGTTCTTCAGCAACACGTCCTTGACCATGGCCGCTTCGTTGTAGATGTCCGGCAAGCCGAGGTTCCCCATGGACACGTACTTGTCGGGATGAAGCGTCGCGATGGGTTTGAAAGGGGGAAGAAAGGCGTCCACTTCTTCCTGGTCGGGCATGTCCATGGGTTCCACCACATGGGTGAGCTGGAACCCGTCCAGATTGAGGTTCACCGGGAGCATGACATCTTTGTGTTCGGCGATCTTGAAGGATTGTATGGCCATGTCGATCACTTCCTGGCCGTTGTTGGCGAAAAAGGATATCCACCCGGCATCGCGCTGGTACATGATATCGCTCAGATCGTTCCAGATGTTGAGCGGTCCCGAAAGGGCGCGGTTTCCGATGATCATCACTACGGGAAGCCGCATGGCCGGAACGATGGGTACAATTTCCGACATATAGGCAAGACCTTGGGAACTGGTGGCCGTAAAGGTCCTGGCACCTGCACCCGAGGCGCCGCAACAGGCACTCAGGGCCGAGTGCTCCGACTCGACACAGATGAATTCCGAGTCAAGCCTCCCGGCGGCGACAATGTCGGAAAGATGCTCCGGTATGTGCGTGTTGGGCGTGATGGGATAGGCCGCGATGACTTCGGGACGGCAGAGCGCGACGGCCTCGGCGGCGGCTATGGCTATTTCCATTCCAATTCGTTTCGACATGGGCTACACCTCCTCCTCGACCATTGTGATTGCCCGGGGCCAGCATTCATGGGCACAGATTCCGCAGCCCTTGCAGTAGTCGAGATCAGCCTCGAAGTATCCGTCCGCCTTCTGGTAAACGCATCCCTCGGGACAGTAGATGTAGCAGACGCCGCACCGTATGCACTTACTCTCGTCAAAGATCGGCCGATCCGCCCGCCATGCTCCGGTGTGATACTGCCGGGCGTTGCCCGGCTCGAAGACCATCATGCCGGGAGTGATATCCTGCCAGTCTTCCGGCCACTTTTTTTTCTCTTTCATGGGATTCCACCTTCAGTTGATCGTTTAGGCTGCTTTCGATATCTTCAATTCTTTGTATGCCCTCGCCATGGCTTTCACGTTTCGCGGAGCCAGCCGCCCGAAGCGTTCCTTCAGAGGTTCTTCAGCCGACTCCATTTTCACAAGGTTCGTGGCACGCATGAGGGCACCCAGCATGGTCGTGTTGGTAATCGGAACGCCCAGCTCTTCCCGGGCAATGTGGCCGGCATCTACCGTGGCGATGGTGCCCTTGAAGCCCGTCCGTTTTCTGATTCCATCGGGGCTGTCGGCCGTATTGACAATAAGGATTCCATCTTCTTTGAGTCCGTCGATAACGTTGACCGTTCCCATAAGACTGGGGTCGAGTACCACCACTACGTCAGGCTGATAAATACCGGACCGCACCTTGATTCGTTTCGTGTCCACCCGATTGAAGGCCGCCACGGGAGCTCCCCGGCGTTCAGGGCCGAAGCTTGGAAATCCCTGGGCGAATTTGCCCTCCTCTATAGCGGCCAACGCGAACATCTCAACGGATGTCACCGCTCCCTGGCCGCCCCGTCCGTGCCACCGTATTTCAACCATACAGCACATCTCCCTGCGTTTTATTAAAGAAAGCCCTATAAATAATATCCGCGGTGGTGTCAACAAAACTTTTCCCGGTAAATACGTCGGCCGGGCCGCCATACAGCCCTGAAGGCCCGTATTCAGGCGGTTTCAGCGGGATGCCCGCTCGTAAAGGTCGCCGCCGTGGCAGTCGTTAATAACCAGGAGCGGGAAATCGACGACGGTGAGTTCTATGATGGCTTCGGGGCCGAGGTCTTCATAGGCGATCGTTCTCACGGAGCGTACGGTTCGTGCCAGCAGGGCCGCCGTACCGCCGGGGGCCCCGAAATAGACGGCTCCATACCGTACGATGGCGTCACGGACCTCGGGAGACCGCTTTCCCTTCCCGATCATGACTCGAAGACCTCTTTCGATGAAAAAGGGCGTGTACCGGTCCATGCGTCCGCTTGTGGTGGGGCCGATGGAGCCGATGATCCGTCCGGGCGGCGTCGGTGCCGGCGCCGCGTAAAAAACAACCGCTTCTTCAAGATTGACGGGGAGTTCACGGCCCTCTCCCAATGCCTCGCAGAGCCTCCGGTGGGCCACATCCCGGGCGGTGACCATGGATCCTGTGTACAGAACCCGGTCCCCGATCCTGAGGCTTCGACGCACCTTCTCGGTGAAGGGGGTATCGGCGACGATGACTTTGCTCACAAGATTATGTCCCGGTGCCGTGACGCGTGGCACTGCAGGTTTACCGTCACGGGGAGGCTCGATATGTGACAGGGCGACATCTCCACATGAACCGCCAGGGCGGTCACGGTGCCGCCGTAGCCCTGGGGCCCGATTCCAAGGTTGTTGATACCGTCGAGAATGTCCCGTTCCAGCAGACGAAGCCGCTCCTCCCCCCCGCCGTCGGGATCGAGCGGCCGCATCAAGGCTTTTTTCGCCAGGATGGCCGACTTTTCCAGGGATCCCCCGATTCCCACGCCGACGGTAACGGGCGGGCAGGCATTGGGGCCCGCCTGACGGACTGTCTCAATAACCAGTTGTTTTATACCTTCCAGCCCCGCCGAAGGAACAAGCATGCGGGCGACGCTCATGTTTTCACTGCCTCCGCCTTTGGGCATGGCGGTGATGCGTATCCGGTCGCCCGGAACGATTTCGGTGTGTATTACGGCGGGGGTGTTGTCACCCGTGTTCTGCCTCGTCAGAGGATCGCACAGGGACTTTCTCAGGTATCCCTCAGTATAGGCCCGTCGTACGCCCTCCTGGAGCGCTTCGTTGAAATCCCCTCCTCCGACATGGATGTCCTGGCCCACCTCGGCGAATATGACGGCAAGCCCCGTGTCCTGACAAAGGGGCAGGGATTCTTCCCGGGCCACGGTAATGTTTTCTATTATGGTCACCAGGGCGGAGCGCGCGAGCCGCGAGTCCTCACGCAGAAGCGCCTGTTTCAGGGCATCGAGCACATCGTCGCCGAGATCGCTGTTTGCCCGTATGAAAAGATCACGGACGGCTTCGGTGATCTCCGCGGCCTGTATGGTCCTGACAGTCCCCATCGGCCTTCCTATACTCCCCGCCTGAATTCTATGGCCTTGGCCATGGTCATCCGGTCGACGTACTTGAGGCTTCCTCCCAGGGGAACGCCGAGGGCGATCCTGGTGACCATTACCGGCGTGTCTTCCAGGAGCCGCTTGATGAGAAGGGCCGTTGTTTCTCCCTGGACACTGGGGTTGGTGGCCACGAACACTTCCCGAACGACGCCGTCGGTGGTGACGCGTCTGACCAGGTCGTCCAGACGAAGCTGCTCGGGACCGATCCCCTCGGCGGGAGAGAGAACTCCATGAAGGACGTGGTAGGTCCCTGAAAACCCGCCGCTGTCTTCTATGACCACCAGGGTGTCCGTGTCTTCGACGACGCAGATCACTCCCCGGTCCCGGGATTCATCGTTACACACATCGCAGAGTTCCCGCTCCGCCAGATTGAAACAAATGGAGCAGATCCTGATTTTCTTCTTCACTTCCAGGATACTGTCGGCCAGGCGCTCCATATCGTCTGTCGACGCCTGCAGCACATAGGCCGCCAGCCGCGCCGCAGTTTTTTCCCCTATTCCCGGAAACCGGCTCAATTCCTCTATGAGAACCCTGATCGGCAGGGGGTATCCCGCCATAGTGCACCTTCTTTCTCGCGCCGTGCCTTACCGTGGAAACGGCGTTTCGCTCAGGTCAACCCGGGGATGTTCATTCCACCCGTGATCCTGGCCATCTCCTCCTGGGTCATCTCCTGGGCCTTGCGGATGCCTTCATTGACGGCCGCCACGACGAGGTCCTGGAGCATCTCCACATCCTCGGGATCAACCACGCTCCGTTCTATTGCAAGCGCCACAAGTTCATATTTTCCATTCACCACGGCAGTCACCATGCCTCCGCCGGCGGAAGCCTCCACGGTCTTTTCACCCAGCTCTTCCTGCAGCTGCAACATTTTCGCCTGCATCTGCTGAGCCTGTTTCATCAATTTTCCGAAATTCTGCGCCACCTGTCTGCCTCCTTGTCATGAACTTCCGTCGACTATCTTTACATCCCGTATCTCGGCGCCCTCGAAGACATCCATGACCTTCTGAACCATAGGATGCCGCAGGGCCTCGCTTTTCAACTGATCCACGGATCTCTTCGTTTTCCGGGTTCCCGCGGACCCGTTTTCACTTCCCCCTTTGTCCGTCTCCTCTACGCGGATGATCATCGGGCGACCGGCGCACTGTGTGGCCAGGCGGTTCATGAGCTGTTCCGATTCAGGTTCCCGCAGGTGGTCAAGAAAGAGGAAGCCCGGGGGAAAGCCGACTCTGAGGATGTCGCCCTCCGTAGCCAGATGTTCGCCGGCGGACAGCTTGGAGTACACGATGGGATTTTCCTGTCTCAGCCGTTCCTTGAAGGAAACCCACAGATCGTCTCCCGGCTCGAACCGTGGCGGCTGATACGTTTCGTCCGGAAGGTATCCCTCCCGGGGCGCCGGTGGTGCCTCGGCGATGTCTCCCTCCCGATCCTCCATGGCTCGCACCGATTTCGCCGCCTTCCGATCATCCCCCGCTTTCACCGTGTCCCGGCTCCCGCCCGATACGATACGTGCTTCAAGGCCCTCCAGGCGATCGATCATGTCATCAACGGGAATGACCGGCTCCAGAATAGCCATTTTTACCAGGAGATACTCGAAGACGATCCGGGGATTCGACGATCTCCGCGTGTCTTCGTCACCGGCCAGGAGTATGTCCAGGAGCCGTTCAAGCGTTTTTTCGGATGCCATGCCGGCCTGGTTTCTCAGTTCTTCCCGCTCCTCTCCGGTGAAGTCGGCGAGCAGTTCGGTGTCCTTCGAAAGGTGGGCCGTGAGGATTCCCATCATGTGCCGGGTGAAGGCTTCGTAGAACTGTCGGATATCTTCACCCGCGTAGTATAATTCATCAATTATTTCAAGACATTGTCCCGCATTTTTTTCCAGCACGGCCCGGGACAGTCGGGCCGCGTACCGCCGTCCCGTTATGCCCAGGATGCTTTCGATGTCGGAGTCGTCAATGGTCTTTCCGGCGTAGGATATGACCTGGTCAAAGAGGCTCTGGGCATCCCTGAGGCTCCCCTCGCCTCCCCGGGCGATCCAGGCGAGGCCGCGGTCACTGATGGCGACTCCTTCCCCGGTGGCTATGGAGGAGAGGTTTTTCTGGATCATCCCCGTGGATATCCTTCTGAAGTCGAAGTGTTGACACCGGGAGAGTATGGTGGCGGGGACTCTGAAGAGCTCTGTAGTGGCGAACATGAACATGACATGGGCAGGCGGCTCTTCCAGGGTTTTCAGGAGCGCGTTGAAGGCCTCTTTGGTGAGCATGTGGACTTCGTCGATGATGTAGATTTTGCGCGGGGAGGAAACGGGCGCGAACCTGATGTTTTCCTTGAGTTCACGAATCTCGTCGATACCCCGGTTCGAGGCGCCGTCGATCTCGCGGACATCGATGGAAATGCCGTCCCGTATTTCCAGGCAGCTCGTACAGAGGCAGCATGGTTCCTCTGTGGTCCGGTCGCGGCAATTGACGGCCTTTGCCATGATGCGGGCCACCGTGGTTTTCCCCGTTCCCCGGGGCCCGCTGAACAGGTAGGCATGGGCCGTTCTGTCCATGCGTATGGCGTTGCGCAAGGTCTTGACCACGTGATCCTGGCCCACAACCTCGCTGAAGGTCTGAGGTCTGCATGAACGGGCCAGAACGACATATTCCATTAAAACACTCCCCCGAACGACAGGACGCGTCACGCCCCATCGAAATACTGATAGCCGGGCCACCCCGAAGCAAACGCCGGGACCGCTGCCGCTGCTTCCTTCCGGACCTGACGGGGTTCACAGTTCGTCGTTCCCCGGGACCCGGCTATCATGTACCGACTGAATACAATGGCGGAGAGAGGGGGATTCGAACCCCCGGTACACCTTTGTGGGCGTACACACGATTTCCAGTCGTGCTCCTTCAGCCTCTCGGACATCCCTCCGTGAACACTTCAGCGTGAAGGCCATCATCAAATGGCGGAGAGAGGGGGATTCGAACCCCCGTGAGGGCTTTTGGCCCCCAAGTCGATTTCGAGTCGACCCCGTTACGACCACTTCGGTATCTCTCCGCGGGAACATCCAAACGTCGTTTCATACCCTCTTTTGACGGAAAAATCTACTCATAATTTCCCGGCACTCCTCCTCGAGAACGCCGCCGGTCACACGGGGCACGTGATTTACTTTCCCGTCATCGAAGACGGTGTAGAGCGAACGGACGGCCCCTCCCTTCGGGTCGCGGGCACCGTAGACGATTCGTGAAACCCGTGCCTGGACAATCGCTCCCGCGCACATGACACAGGGTTCGATGGTGACATAGAGCGTCGTCCCCGGCAGGCGGTAATTGCCTTCCCGGGCGGCCGCGAGCCGCAGGGCGCTGATCTCGGCATGGGCCGTGGGATCCCGGCTCGAGAGGGGACTGTTGTGTGCCCGGGAGAGGATGACACCGTCGCGAACGACGACGGCTCCCACGGGAACCTCACCCATGGCGGCGGCCTTGCGGCACTCTTCGAGAGCGACCGTCATAAAACGTTCATCTTCCGTCATGGACAACTCCTGCACTGGTTGTAATACTGCTTTCCGGCTTTATCGCCGGGGTTCAGCCGTCGAAAAACAGCTCTTGCCTCCAGGCGGTCCCTTCGCTATGATGCATCACGGAGTTGCGGAATCATGCCATCATACACCATGTTCATTCCCGCCGTCATGTTGTCTGTCGCGGGCCACGGTCTTCTTTTGGGATTCATCGCGCTCAATCCCCTGAACACCGAGGGCTGCCGGGACAGGACGGCGGATCCTGTCGTGGTCCACCTGGCCGATGCGCCCGACATTCTTCGGGCGGAACATATCGCGGTGCGTGAGGATACCACGGAGGCAGGATTCGTGTCGACACAATCCCTTCGCCCGGACGCCGGAGAACGGGGCTTTTGCGAAGACACGATAATCCTCGGCAGAAATGAAACCCCCTATGACGACTACCTGACGCGGCTTCGGCAACGGATAGACCGTGAATGGCGCTATCCCCCTGAAGCGGGCTTTCATGAAGGCGTCGGAACGGTGGTGATCCGGTTCTCCATTTCCGGGCGGGGCGACTGCACGGACGCCCTCGTACTCAAGCCCTCGGGAAACCGTCATCTGGATGGGGAGTCTCTCCGGGCCGTCCTGTCGGCTGCCCCCTTTGAAGACCTGCCGAAGGAGTACAACCTGAACCGCCTCAACGTGATCGCGGAATTCAACTACGGCGTCAACGATGAATCCATCCCATGAACAATGAATCCAGGATAGTCGTCCATACCGGGGCGGCCCACTTTCTTACCCACTTTTATGAAATCGTTTTCCCCTCCCTGGCGATTCCCCTGATGCTGTCGCTGGAGATGAGCCTGGCCGATGTCCTGAAGCTTGGATTCCCCATGTACCTGCTTTTCGGAATAACGTCCCTTCCGGCGGGCCTTCTCGCAGACCGCCTGGGCAACCGCAGAAGCCTGGTCGTTTTCTTCGCAGGCCTCGGTATAGCTTCGATAACCATGGCATGCTCCACCACTCCCCGCTCCATGGGTTTCTCCCTGGCGCTTATCGGCCTTTTTGCCGGCATCTATCACCCCGCGGGGATGGGACTCCTGTCGGGATGCGTCAAAAAGCGGGGCATGGCCCTGGGAATCAACGGCATAGCGGGAAACCTTGGGTTTGTAACCGCCCCTTTCGTGGCAGGACTGATGAACTGGGCCGCCGGATGGCAGTCGGTGTACCTCGTAGCGGGGATCGTTTCTCTGCTCTGGGGTGTCATGCTTGTCCTGACACCCATCGATGAGCGGCCGGTCCACCAGGATTCACCGGCCGGCACGGGAAAAAACGCGAATGATAACCTCAAATATTTCGTCGTCCTCTGTGCCATCTTCACCCTCGCCGGGCTGGCCTACCGGGCAAACACGCTGGTTCTCCCGGCCTACATCGAGCTGAAGGCCGATTTTCTCTGGAACGCGCTGCAATCCATCGATCTTCCCCACATCACGGGGGCATCCACAATGGCGGCAACCTTTCTGGCATCGATCATATTCGGCATCGGTATGTTCGGTCAGCTTGCAGGGGGCAGACTGGCGGACCGCCACGATTTGCGGCTGCTTTACTTTCTCTTCCACCTGATCAGCCTGCCCTTTGTTCTCCTCATGGGCATTCTTGACCAGCAGTTCCTCATAGTGGCGGCCGGCCTTTACATTTTCTTTTCCCTGGGAATGCAGCCCATAGAAAACAGTCTGGTGGCCGTCTTCAGCCCGGCACGGTGGAGAAGCACCGCCTACGGCATCAAGTTCATTCTCTACTTTGGCGTAGGATCTCTGGCCGTGTATGCCGTGGGATGGATCGAAAGGGTCCGAAGTCTTAGTGTGGTTTATTTCACCATGGGGGGAATCATCGCCCTCTTCCTTCTCATGATCCTGTATCTCATGGTGGTTTCACGGAAGGCGCAGGCACGGAACGTACCTTCACCGGACCCGTAATCGTGTAATTTCAAGGGCGAGGACCGGATCATCGGTAATGAGGGCCTCCACACCCATGTCGAGCAGCCGGTGCATGTCGCGGGGGTCATTGACGGTCCACACGTGCACCGACAGGCTCTTCGCGCGTGCGGCCCTGATAAGGCGAGGCGTCACGACGGGTATTCCCCGCCACCGTTCAGGTACCTGAAGAGCGACATAGCCGGGCCGGACCAGGCCCGAAAGAGACAGCTTCTGAAGAAGCCGGAAACGGACCACTTCGCCATACCCGGCGGATGTGGCTATTTCGGGATAACGGGCACGGAAGAATCGAAGGAGCGCCGTGTGGAAGGAGGCCACGATGGTTCTGTCCATCCTGCCGTATCGCCGCACCAACTCTCCTACGGCAACGGCGCTGTCCTCGCCCGGTTCCTTGACCTCGATCACCATGCGGGCCCCCGGAAAGGCCTTGAAAACATCTTCGAGACCGGGAATGGAAATACCCGCACCCCGGAATGGCCTGTTTCCCGGTTCGGAGGGGCCGGACCACGTGCAGGCCGCGTCCAGACGCCGGAGCTGCCGGGAGGTGAATGCCCGCACCGACCCGCTTCCGTTGGTGGTCCGGTCGACAATCGCGTCGTGCGTAACCACGGGCACGCCGTCGGCTGCGAGACGCACGTCCATTTCCAGCATGTGGACGCCCGCTTCGAGGGCCCGTTCAAAGGCGTAGATCGTGTTTTCGGGCCACCACCGGCTACCGCCTCGGTGGGCCGCGACCCAGGCCCGATCAGCGGGAAGGCCTTTCAAAAAAGGGTGGACGCATGGAGTATCTTCAGGACACCCTGCCCTCTTCCGTTCATCCACGGCCGTTTCCGCCCTGCGGCTTGTTCCATTCCGCCGGATCGAGTCCATAGTAGTCCTTCAACTGGTCATACAGCTCGGGAATGCCGTCGGCCATGCGCCGGGAATCCTGGAAGAAAGTCTCCGTGGCCACGGCGAAGAATTCAGCAGGATCCAGTCCTCCGTAGTCGTTCAGGGGGCTGTCGCTTCCTCCCCCTTCCTCCCGTAGTCTCGAAAATTCCCGCCTGGAAATCGTCTGCCACCTTTCATACTGGCGCCGGTTTCGCAGGATGGGCGTTCCGTCGGCCCATCCGCTTTCCTGGTCGAGCTGGTGGGCGAATTCGTGAATAACAACGTTATAGGGGCCTTTCGTACTCTTCGATTCCCGTTTCGCGTCCTTCCAGGCGATCACCACCATTCCTTCCTGCCACGATTCTCCGGACTGGACGCCCGTGGTTTCCATGTAGAGCTCGCCGTCGAGAGGGATCCATTCGGGCGCCATGTAAACTTCAGGGTAAACCAGGATCGACGACAGCCGGGGATACAAAGCACTGCGGGTCGGCCGGTTCATGACAAGCAGGCAGGCCTGTGCCGCGACGGTGAGCCGTATTTCATCGGTCAGGGTGAGACCGCCGCATCCTTCAAAGCGCTTTTCATCGAGAAAGAGAAGGATTCTCTTTCTGAGTTCAATCTTGCAAGGGTCCGGCAGGCGGCGATAGAGCGCTACGCTTCGTTCGAGAATGGTTTCCCACTCGTCGGGGAATGGTTTCGACAGGGCCCTTTCCCGGCGCCGTCGCGCATACTGTGACCTGCCGGCGGCAATGATGCCCCAGAGAACTGCCGCGCCGATCAGGGCCATCCAGAACGTCATGTCACAAACCCGCGGTGAGCCTCCTGGTGATGGATGCTACGTGGGCTCCCTGGAAGCGGGCCGCCGCCAGTTCGTTCCCGCTCGGCATCCTGGCGTTCGTCGGGCCCGCTATGGTGCTCGCGCCGTAGGGGGACCCGCCTGCCACTTCTTCGACGGTCGTCTGCCCCTTGTAGCTGTAAGGCAGACCGACCACGATCATGCCGTAGTGAAGCAGGTTCGTGTGGAAACTGAGGATCGTCGATTCCTGGCCGCCGTGCTGGGTTCCCGAAGAGACAAAAACACTTCCCACTTTTCCCACCAGGGCGTCCTTCGCCCAGAGGCCGCCCGTGGAATCCAGAAACTGGCGCATCTGGCCGCACATGTTGCCGAATCTGGTGGGCGTTCCGAATATGATCGCCTCGGAGGACACCAAATCCTCGAGTGTTGCCCGGGGAACCGGGGCCATCTGTTCCTGGGCCTTCAGGGCTCCCAATTTTTCAATGATTCCAGGTTGAAGAGTTTCCGGAACGCGTCGAATGCTCACCTCCGCCCCCTCGACGCTTCGAACCCCTTCCGCCACCGCCTGTGCCATGGCATGGACATGTCCATAAAGAGAATAGTAAATGATGGAGACCTTCATGATTTTTCCCTCCGCTTTATTTGAGAGATACTACCCGCCGGCTTCGGCGCTTCGCGCGTGGTGCTCCGACCCGACACGCGGCGTTCCTACTTGACCAGCCTGGTGAGAGCCCGGATTCCGTCACCCTCGGCCACTCTGAGCAACTCGTAGAGAGCCATTTCCGCGCTTGTTGACTTGACTCCCTCGGCGTTCATGCGACGGAGGCCCGTTTCCCGGTTCGCCGCTGTCCGTGAGGACACGCAGTCTTCGAGGACCAGTGTCTCGTATCCTCGCTCCAGCAGGCCCAGGGCTGTCTGGTGCACGCAGATGTGCGTCTCGGCTCCCCCGACAAGAATCCGGCGGCGTCCCGCCGACTCAAGCGCCTCAACGAATGTCCGCTCGCCGCAGCCGCTGAAGCTTTTTTTCCCGATGGGTCTTGTATCCCCCAGAAGTTCCGCCAGAGGAGCAACGATGGGGCCCAGATTGACCTGCTCCAGAGCCAGGATGGGGACGTTGAACAATTGTGCGCCTCGAATCATGATCTGAAGGTTGTGGATGACCCGCTCGCTGTCCAGGACAGCAGGCATCAGGCGTTCCTGTGCGTCTATAATAACCAGTAGCGTTGTTGAAGGATCGAGCATTGTATAAATCCCCCGTAACAGTGAGTCCCCGGGCAAGCAATCCTGCCGTTGAACGGCTTCCCGGGGAATTGAGTATTATGGGCAGAAGGGCAATCACACACGCCCGGGCCGGAAGCGGCTGCAATCGGCACTCATCGTCAGATCATCATCGGTCGCGCCATCGATCCCGCAACGGTTCCGTCCTCCAGAACGATTTCCCAGTCCTGGGGCAGGGCGAAACAGTCCATCGACACCCCGTCGCGCTCAACACGCGAACGACATTCCTCTACCATCCGGTCAAGTGCTTCGTCGGTCCTGTCCTGATTATGATGAAACAAACCCAGTGATGCAACCCGTGCCCCAAGGGCCAGGTTCAGGGCGTCGGTGAACACCGAATGCCCCCACCGGCGGGCCTGTTCATACTCGCCCGCCTTGAACTCCGCGTCATGAATAAGGAGATCGGCCCCGGCGCAAATGGACCGGTATTCCTCGAAATCGAGTCCGCCGGGGTGGCGGTAGGTCAACTCATTGTCCGTGAGAAACACAAAGGCGACCTCCCCTTCACTGAACAGAAATCCCGTCCCCTGGTTGGGATGGCTCAACGGTATCGGGGTGACCGTTACTGAATCGATGGTAAAGCTGTCCCGGTGAAGGTCATCATACTGCAGGCGGCCCTTGATGATTCCGTAGTCCACGGGAAACAGGGGATCCCTCATCAGCGACGCGAGTACCTTTTCGATGGAATGATTCGGGAGCGGACTGCCGTGGAAGATGATGCGCCTGTTCCTGTCGTAAAGAGGTTTGAAAAAAGGGAACCCCATGATGTGATCCCAGTGCACATGGGTGAGGAGCATATGAAAGGTATCGTGATTTTCATCGAACAGCTGGTTGCCCAGGCGCCGTATGCCCGTTCCGGCATCGATGATGATAACTTCATCGTTTTTTGTCCGTACTTCCAGGCAGGTCGTGTCACCCCCGTATTTCAGGTACTCTCTTCCCGATACAGCCACGGATCCCCTGGCACCCCAGCACCGAATAATCATAGACCGTCCCCCTCCCGGCATACAGATCATTATGACCGAAGGATGATGAAGTCGAAAAAAACAATGTTTTCTTCTACCATAAACTTTTTCCCCTGTCTCTACAGAAATGTGTCGAACGATGCCATGGTTGCCGACTTGTCCCGGAACACGCCGGTGTCTGACAGACGGGGCCGATCACCGCTGATTTGGGCCCGGTATCGGTCAGGAACGGCGTGTCTCTCCGGGAGAAACCCCGACAAAACAGCCTTCGGGGCAGGCTCCTCCCCGGCAGTTCTCCGCACAGGGTTCCACGTGGATTGAGACATTGGTGCCGGGAAACTCGTTCCGTATAGCCGACGTCACTTCCTCGGCCAGGCTGTGGGATTGATCGACGGTCATTCCCGAATCGACTTTCATGCGGAATTCCACGAACCGGACCCGGCCCGCCCGGCGGGTGCGCAGGTGATTATAGCCGAGGACTTTTGGCTGTCCCGAAGCTATGATTGAGCGGATAAGCGCTTCTTCATCGTCGGGAAGGCGCGCGTCGACCAGGTCGCGAAAGGCCTTCACCAGTACGCGCCACCCCGTCACACCGATAAGCACCGCCACGCAGAGTGCCGCCAGCGGGTCAAGCCAGTATACGTCGAGACCCGGAAACGCCCAGCGGGCAACCATGATCAGCAGAAGGCCCGCCAGAACACCCAGCGAGGTATAGACATCAGTCCGCAGGTGCCAGGCGTTTCCCTGGAGCGCCACCGATTCCGCGGCGTAGCCTATTGCAAAAAGCCTCCTGGACACCAGGAGGTTCACTGCCGCTGAAACAGCCATAACGGCCGCACCCAACCCGATCAAGGAGACGGGTTCCGGGTTGATCAGCCTGTGTATCGATTCATACACGATCCATGCCGCGGCCAGGAGAATGAGCAGTGCTTCGATGGAACCGGATATGTTTTCAATTTTTTCGTGCCCGAAGGGGTGACTCCGGTCGGGGGGAACTGCCGATGCCTTGACGGAAATCAGGGCTATGAACGAGGCCAGCAGGTCGATGCCCGAGTGGATCGCTTCGGAAATGACGGCCATTGAGCCGGTGAAAACGCCCACCGTCAGTTTCAGCGCCACCAGGCCGGTGTTGGACGCGACAGACAGCCGGG
>JALOBE010000013.1 GCA_023228425.1 Syntrophales bacterium | reverse complement strand
ATCATCTGCTGTTGTCTGTTCCGCGAAGGAAACGAGCCTGGTTTTGCGGATTGTGGACCAATGCCTCAGGCTTGCCACGTGGAGCAACGTAAACCGACAAATTGGCTAATGGAAAATCTGGGTTTAAGATGGGTGTATAGCATGCATCGATTGCAGGTTCAATAATTCACGGAGAGAACCCTTCCGGGGGATTGACCTTCGGAATAATATTTGCTACGTGTTCTTTTTTGAACACGTCCCGGGGACGCGTCATCGCTTGTAAGCACAGAATCGAGATGCCCGCCATGATTGATTTCCACACACATACCCTGTTCAGCGACGGAGAGCTTGTTCCTTCGGAGCTTGTGCGCCGGGCGGTCGAGCGAGGTTACCGTGCAATCGCCCTGACGGACCATGCCGACCATTCGAATTATGACTTTATCATCCCCAGGATTGTCCGGGCCTGCACCGCCCTGGCGGCAGTGGTCCCCCTGAAGATTATCCCGGGCATAGAATTGACCTACGTACACCCCTCGGCCATTAAAAAACTGGCCGAGGAATCGAGGGCGCTCGGGGCAAAATTGATTGTCGTCCACGGGGAAACAATCGTCGAACCGGTTATCCCGGGAACCAACCGGGCGGCCTTGGAGGCCGGTGTCGACATCCTCGCCCATCCGGGTCTCATAACGGAGGAAGAGGCCTTCCTGGCCGCCGCGCGAGGCGTCCGCCTGGAGGTGACGGCCAGAAGGGGACACAGTCTGACCAACGGGCATGTGGTCTCCATGGCCCGACGATGCGGCGCGGAGTTGGTCCTGAACACGGACACCCACGGACCCGGCGATCTGATAACACGTGATACCGCCCGCCGTATCGCTGCCGGAGCAGGCATGTCCGATGAAGAAATCGAAGGTATGTTCCTCAATGCCGAAAGTCTGTGCGAGGCAGTGGAAAACGGATGAAAGCTGTTTTTCTGTCAGATGCCCATCTCACGGGCGACAGAGATGAGGGCTATCGGAAGCTGCTTCGTTTTTTCGACGAAATACGGAACGAAACAAGTCACATAGTCATCGCGGGAGATTTGTTCGACTTCTGGTTTTGCGATGACAGAAACCTCTACCCGGGTTTCAAGGAAATGTTTGAGGCCCTTATCAAATTGAGACAGGGAGGAATCACCCTGTCTCTCCTCGAAGGAAACCATGATTTTTTCCTTGACAGGGCCTTCAATGGGCATGACATTGCTGTTTTCAAGAACCACGCACTCTTTGACTTTGACGGTCTGAAGGTGTATGTGAGCCACGGGGACACCGTTGACGGCTCGAACCGGTACTATCTTCTCCTCAGGCGTTTTTTGAGGAGTGGCCTGTTCTATTCCGTGCAGAAACGAATTCCTTCCCGGTTGCTGTGGGAAATGGCCCGGCTCAGTTCCCATTCGAGCCGGAGGTATCAGAAGCATCCTGAACGTATCGTCTCGGTGATGCGTTCCTTCGCCCGGGAAAAGATCGGTGCCGGAATCGACGCCGTCGTCCTTGGACACAGCCACCAACCCATACTCGAACAGGTCGGGGCGGGAACGAGAACGGGGACCCTGGCTCTTTTGGGTGACTGGGTGGAACACTTTTCCTACATTTCGCTCGAGGACGGCAGGTTTTCCCTTGAGTTTTTCAGGACGGCCACACAATGAACTTTGCGGGACTCGAAGCAGAGAACATTGACCATGAAGGGGCGCTTTTCGAGGTACTCCCCGTCCCGTATGACCTGACGTCCACCTACCAGGCAGGCTCCCGCCGCGGCCCCATCGCCATACTTGAGGCGTCCGCCCAAGTGGAACTCTACGACGACGAATTGCGCCGGGAAACCTGGAAAGCAGGTATCATAACACGCCCCTTTCTCGAGATCGACGCCCGGGGCCCCGAATACATGGTGCGTAAAGTACGGGAAGAGGTTGCGGCAACCCTGTCACGGGACAAGATCCCCGTTGTCCTGGGAGGTGAGCACAGTATCACCCTCGGCGCCGTCCAGGCCGTGAAAGAACGCTACTCGAACCTGTCGGTCCTGCAGCTTGACGCCCACGCCGACCTGCGGGACACCTACCAGGAAACTCCCTTCAGCCATGCCTGCGTGGGGCGGAGGATACTGGAGATATGCCCGTTGGTGCAGGCAGGCATACGGAACCTGGCCGGAGAAGAAGCTGATTTCATCGCGGTCAACCACGGAATACTCTCTCTTTCCGCCGAGGAGACACTCCAGCCGGGCTGGATCGAACGGATCCGCGACGGCCTGACCGACGATGTATACATCACAATAGACCTTGACGCCTTCGACCCTTCCATCATGCCGTCCACAGGCACGCCCGAACCGGGCGGACTCTCCTGGGCGGATGTACTGAGCCTGGTTCGAACTGTATCAGCATCAAAAAGGATACGGGGGTTCGATGTTGTCGAACTCTGTCCCATACCGGGCCTTCCGGCCCCCGATTTCATGGCCGCGAAGCTGGTGTACCGTGTCATGGGATATATTGTGACCAGCAGACTATCAGGAAAAGGAGAGGTGCATTGAACAACAGTCCATTTGTTCCCAAAAGAATCTTTTTTACCAAGGGTGTGGGGTTTCATAGGGAGGAACTCCACGCCTTTGAATTGGCCCTGAGAAGCGCCGGTATCGAAAAATGCAACCTGGTGTATGTATCGAGCATTTTCCCCCCCGGATGCAAGGTTATTCCCGCCAAGCAGGGACTCAGTGAACTCAAGACAGGAGGCATCACCTACTGTGTCATGAGCCGCTGTTCCAGCGACGAGGCCCGTCGTCTCGTCGCGGCTTCCATCGGATGCGCGATTCCGACGGACCGGAACACTTACGGCTACATCAGTGAACACCACGCTTTCGGCCAAACCCAGAAACAGGCGGGAGAATACGCCGAAGATCTGGCGGCGGCCATGCTTGCCTCAACCCTGGGAATCGATTTCGACATCGACGCCGGTTGGGACGAAAAAGAGGAAATATTTAAAATCAGCGGAAAAATTGTCAGGACCATGGAAACGACCCAGTCGGCTATAGCACGGGCAGGCGGCTACACCTGTGTCCTGGCGGCTGCGGTATTCCTGTTTTAACGGCCGGTAATCCGCTTCAAAAACCGAAACAAACATCCGCTCCGGGACACATTCCCTCATCTGCCCCTCTCCTTCCGTCGGACTTCGGGACCGAAGAAAAACAGAGGGGTCACGGGTGACCCGGAGGGGAATGTATGGTTCACCTTACTGAAAGCACGGCACATCTTAAGGCGCTTATTCCCGCCGCCGTCGGTTGCTTCGTTTTTGTGTCACTGTCCTTTGTGGCCCTCAGGGGAGCGGGCAAGCGCATTCCGGTCAACCGCCTCTTCGCGGCTGTCAGCTTCCTCGGCGGCTTCATCAACGCCGACATGATACTCGTCACCGCGGTGACCCATGACGGGTCGGCCATCACCATTGACCGCCTCGCCTACATCCTGATAGTCTTCGGCATCCCTCTGTATATACGATTCACACACCGTTTCCTCGGACTCGCGCGGCCGCGGCTGGAACAGGCCGCCCTTGCCCTGTCATTCTTGATCCTTCCCTTCACCCAATCGGAATACTTCATCCGCGGACATCACGAGTATACCTTCGGTCGCATCGCCCAGGCAGGACCCGTATTTTACGCTTTCATCGCCGTCGTCACCGGCGTTGTTACATACTGTCTCGTACTGCTTCTGCGCGGCGCGGTCACGGCTGAACGGAACGATCAGAAAAACCGCATGAAATACATAATCTGCGGTTTCAGCGGAGGGGCGTTGCTCATCATCCTGAACATCCTGCCCATAAGTGGCGTGCCTGTCTACCCCCCCGGTCACTTCAGCTTCATACCCGCCATCATCCTCGCCTATGGCCTTCTGAAGCACGATCTGCTGGATCTCAAGGAAGCCACGGGAACCGGCATTTTTTATCTTTTTTTCGGAGGAAGTCTGGCGGCGCTATCCCTGGCAACACTCTCCCTTTTTGACTATTCCGGATTAAGAGCCGAAATTCTCGCTCCCGCTCTGGCACTTACGCTGTGCATGGTTGTTGTTTTTGACCCCTTGAAACGAGCAACAGGCAAACTGGTGGAACAGTATTTTTTCAGGAACCGCTATTCCTATCGAGCTGTGCTGAAAGACGTCAGCTCCGGCCTTACGTCACTGCTTCGCGTCGAAGAAATCGGCAGGTATGTTGCCGACTCGGTAGAATCGGCTCTCAATCCGACCTTTCTTTCCCTCCTGGTTTTCGACAGTGTGCCCGGTACACTGAAGCTCTCCCTGTGCCGGGGTGATGAACCCGACGCCGACGCCGCGATCCATTCCCTGGTTGAACCTCTGAAGCTTCTGTTTCGTCTGAAGAACAAGCCTCTCACCTACGACGCTGTCTCTTCCAGCACCGGTACGGGAGCGGACCAGACATCGCTTCGGAAGTTCCTCGAGGACTACGGCATAGAACTCATCGTTCCCATCATGTTCAGAGAAACCCTCTCGGGAGTCATGATGCTGGGCGAAAAGAAAGCGGGGGACCTCTACGGCCCCGAAGAGCTGGAGCTTCTCTCGACCGTCTCCAACCAGGCCGCCGTGGCTGTCACGAATGCCCTGACCTGCGAGGGGATCGAGAAAATAAACGCGCTCCTTGAACAGAAAGTGGCACAACGAACAGCTGATCTTTCCAGAACGATCGAGGAACAGGAGAGAACCCGCCGTCAGCTGGTCCGCTCTGAAAGCCTGGCGGCCATCGGTGAACTCGTGGCGGGAACAGCCCACGAACTTAACAATCCCCTTGCGGGCGCCCTGAGCCTTCTTGAATCGGCACTGGAAACACTGGCATCGGCACCATGTCATGGTGAATCCTGCAGGGATGTCCTCGACGACCTGGCCTTTTCAGTAAAGGAGCTGAAACGGGCAACGGCAATCATAAGAAGCCTCCTGAGCCTCTCCCGCCAGACGAGTGACTCTTTGGAACCGGTGGATTTGAACGCCGCCCTGGAAGACTCCCTCCGGATTCTCCGGGCTTCCCAGGGACACAGAAACATGGACATCCGCCTGGACCTCGAACTTTCCCTCCCCCCGGTTGAGGCCAACTTCGCACACCTGGGCCAAGCCTTCATCAACATACTCAAAAACGCATTTCAGTCTCTGCCGGAGCGGGGCGGTCTGGTTGAATTGCGGTCCCGATACGACGCCGCCCGGGCCATAGCGCGCGTGGAATGCCGCGACAACGGGTGCGGCATTGATCCCCGCAGAATCGGCGAAGTATGCAAACCCTTCTTCACCACGAAGCCCACCGGTGAAGGGACGGGACTTGGCCTGTATATAACCCATGAAATCATAAGGAGATACGGGGGTTCCTTTCACATAGAAAGCGCCGGAGGAACAGGAACCCTTGTGAACATCGAGTTTCCGGTGCGGGGAGAATGCCATGACAGGTCTGGTGATTGCCGACGATGAAGAAGGCGTGAGAAGATCGCTTAAACGGGTCCTGGAAAAAGAAGGGTACGCCGTATTCCTGGCGGAAAACGGCGAACGGGCCATTGATATTGTCAGGGACCATACCAGGGCAATCGATGTGATCATATCCGATCTGCGCATGCCCGGGAAAGACGGTCTTCAGACCCTGATAGAGGCGGGGCGGCTGAACCCCGACATGACCCGGATCATGCTGACGGGCTACGCCACCATGGAAACAGCCATAGACGCCCTTAATGAGGGCATCGACGGCTTTCTCATGAAGCCCTTCTCAAACAGTGAACTTCGCGTAAAGGTACGGGAATACACCGTCAAAAAAAGACTCCGGCAGTTCGTTTCGGAGCAGGTGTACGCGAAAATGCAGAAGGGGCTTGAATGGATGAAGATACGACGGTGCGAGGCTACTGTTCTGTTCTGCGATATCCGCGGGTTCTCACGCATGTCCGAACAACTGACTCAGGATGAGCTTTCAACGCTTCTGAACGTGGACTACTTCACGCCTCTGGACAATATTATCTGTGACAGCGGGGGTATGCTGGATAAACACATAGGTGACAGTATCATGGCCGTTTTCGGCCTGCTCTTGAGCGATGGAAATCCCGCCGCAACAGCCGTTACCTGCGCCCGGAAAATGATGGAACGGATGGCTGAGGACCGCCGGGTGAAAACCGACGGTTCGCTCCCCATCAGGATCGGCATAGGAATCAGCAGCGGAGAAGTTTTGGCCGGGCTCTTCGGATCAACCCGGAAAAAGGAATACACCGTTTTCGGCTCACCGGTCAATATCGCTGCACGACTCGAGTCGGCGGCTAAAAGCGGAGAGATCCTCGTCTGTGAAGCAACACGCCGGGCCATCGGAAATCTCGTCACTGCAAGGAAACGGGAATCGCCCACTCCCAGGGGGATACAGGGACCCATGGACATATTCGAAATCCTTCTTCCCGGACCGCACTGAACGTGCCATGCCATGGGCCACAAGACGATTGGTTCACCGGTCCACGTGTCGGATCAATGTGACTTTACGACCGCTTTCCCGGGATCGTCCAGAACTTACCGCATCCTGCAATAGCCTATCTTTTCAGAACCGCGCCGCATCATTTTTTCGCTAAAAAGTGCTGAAAGACGGGTGATTTCAGCCATTCACGGCGGGAGCAGGAGACCGTGCGGCAATCGTGACTATTGCGCGGGTTCTCAAAGAAGGATATGCTGTCGAAAAATTCTTCTATGGAGAAAGGACGGCACGTTCTATGGGCAGCAAACGATTTGTCGATCTCGGCATCAGCATTGAGGCAAAACTCCCAAGCGATCCACTCATGATGATTCCTGATATCGGTTACGTCACCCATGAAATGGGCGCCGCCCAGATGCAGGATTTTTTTCCGGGAATTACCCGGGATCAGCTCCCGGATGGTCTGGGTTGGGCCATGGAATTCATCACCCTGACAACGCACTCCGGAACCCACATGGATGCGCCTTTCCATTATCACCCGACAATGGACGGCGGTAGTCGGGCTTTAACCATCGACGAGATACCTCTCGAGTGGTGTTTCAATGACGGTGTCCTTCTCGACTTCCGACATAAAAAAGACGGCGCGAGAATCACTGTTGACGATGTCAGAGGTGAACTGGAGCGTATTCGCTACGAACTGAAGCCATTGGACATCGTGTTGATTCACACCGGTGCGGACCAGGCCTGGGGCACCTCCGAGTACCTTACCAGAGGAGCGGGTATGGATCGGGAAAGCACCCTGTTTCTCCTGGAACAGGGTGTGAAAGTAACGGGTATCGATGCCTGGAGCTGGGACCGTCCCCTGCCCTTCCTGGCCGAAGAGTTCCTTGAAACGGGCGATCCCGGTGTCATCTGGGAGGCCCACTTCGCGGGCATTGAATCAGGCTACTGCCACATGGAAAAAATGGCCAACCTGGCATCTATCGGCAGACCCCACGGTTTTACCCTCTGTTGTTTTCCCGTCAAAATCAAGGATGCCAGTGCCGGATGGTGCAGGCCCGTGGCCATCGTAGACATTTAAGAGGAAATCCGGAAAACATCTTGACAAGAGCGGGCTCTTCATTTAAGGTGCATCTTTCACGCACGAGGTTACCGGCACGGCAGCCTCTATTGATGCGGGGTGGAGCAGTCTGGTAGCTCGTTGGGCTCATAACCCAAAGGTCAGAGGTTCAAATCCTCTCCCCGCTACCAAATAAATCAAGGGGTTAGCGAAAAATCGCTAACCCCTCTTTTTTGTTTTGAAAAATCACGGGATACGAATCGGTTCGAAGAGTGCCCGGTACAAATCTATCACGGTCATAAAAAATAAGGGGTCACAAGCCGCTCGCAGGGCTCATAACCCCTTGTTTTAACTGGTACGCCCAGAAGGATTCGAACCTTCGACCCTCGGATTCGTAGTCCGATACTCTATCCAGCTGAGCTATGGGCGCACGCTATGACCACTGTTGACGGCTTCGTAAAAAGTCCGGATGCCGCTGCATTGCGCGCTGCATCCCTCGTCACTGCGGCGTACATGCACGGTACACCTCATTCCTCAGGGTGCGCGCGTCATGCCTTAAGGATCTTTTCAAGACCATCCGCTATTGGACGTTTTTCGACGGCGTATACGAAGTCAGCATCACTGTATGGCGGAGAGAGGGGGATTCGAACCCCCGGTACACCTTTTGGGGCGTACAATCGCTTAGCAGGCGATCGCTTTCAGCCACTCAGCCATCTCTCCGCGCCTTGCTTCCCGGGATGTGTCCGCCGCAGCTTAAGGGGCTTTTTACAAAGCCGTCCTTTATCGGACGTTTTTCGACTTATATGAAGTCAGCATTGTCGTATGGCGGAGGGAGCAGGATTCGAACCCGCGAACCTTTCGGTTAACGGTTTTCAAGACCGCCGCCTTCGACCACTCGGCCATCCCTCCGTACTTTTTCAATGACATTCTCTTCTACTGAAGGTGACCGATCCTGTCAACTCCATTCATGTAGGGACGGAGAACCTCGGGGACTGCGATGCTGCCATCCTTCTGCTGATAATTTTCCAGGACCGCCACAAAAGTCCTGCCCACGGCAAGTCCCGATCCGTTCAGGGTGTGGACGTACTCGACCTTTGCGGTGTCGGCCCGACGAAACCGTATCCCCGCCCGACGCGCCTGGAAGTCACCAAAGTTGCTGCAGGACGATATTTCGCGATAGGCGTTCTGGCCGGGCATCCAAGCCTCGACGTCGTAGGTCTTGGCCGAGGAAAAGCCCAGATCACCCGTGCAGAGCGTCACCGTACGGTAGGGTATGCCCAGACGTCGCAACACCTCTTCGGCGTTGAGTGTAAGCGATTCCAGTTCAGCGTAGGACTCTTCAGGCCTGGAAAACTTCACCAGCTCAACCTTGTTGAACTGATGCTGTCGTATGAGGCCCCGGGTATCCTTGCCGTAGGAACCGGCTTCGGACCTGAAACAAGCCGACCAGGATACATATCGAATGGTCAGATCCTTCTCGTCAAGGATTTCATCGGCATGGAGATTCGTAACGGGTACCTCCGCCGTCGGTATCAGGAAATAATTCGTCCCCGCAACACCGAACAGGTCCTCTTCGAACTTGGGCAACTGGCCCGTCCCCTGCATGCTTTCCCTGTTTACCATGAAGGGAGTCATGATTTCCCGGTAGCCATGGACATCGGTGTGAAGATCGAGCATGAAGTTGATCAGGGCCCGTTCAAGCCGTGCCCCCTGGCCGCGGTAGACGGCAAAGCGTGCCCCGGCTATCTTGGCCGCCCGCCCGAAGTCCAGGATATCCAGGTTTTCACCGATCTCCCAGTGCGGTTTCGGTTCAAAGTCAAAGACCGGCTTCCCTCCCCATTCCCTCACCACAGGATTGTCTTCACTGCCGGTACCGAAGGGAACCGACTCGTGAGGAACGTTGGGGATCACCAGCATCAGGTCGTTGAGTTCCCCCTCCACGGCCTTGAGATTTTCTTCCAGTTCCTTGATCCTTGCCGACACGGACCCCATTCGCCCTATCAGGTCACCGGCGTCACGGCCCTCTTTTTTCCGCAGTCCGACTTCCCTGGACACCGCGTTACGTTCGCTTCTCAGGGCTTCCACCTCCCGAAGAACATCCCGGCGTTTCTGCTCCAGGGCAGAAAAGGATTCCATGTTGACATCGCTTCCCCGCTCCCGCTGTTTTCGGCGAACCAAATCCAGGTTGGCCCGTACAAATTTCAAATCAAGCATTGTTCCGACCCGTCATTTTTCTTCAACAAGGTTGTACTCACTATCATTTCGGGTATTTCAAGTCAACTTTTTTGACGAACTCGTAAAAAGCGCCCCAAACGCGCGGCGACCGGCCGGCCCAGCGGCACATCACCAGCCGGCTCGTCTTTTCCCCCGCGTTATCCGGTGAAAAATCCCCGCAGACGGTCGCGCAAGAAGATCATTTCACCGCTTTTGAGGACCAGGGCCGTCGGGATAAAGACGGCGATTCCCGTTACCATGGCCGCTATGAGCGTCAGGAGCCGGACCGAAAGCGGGCCGTTTATGTCCCATCCCACGATCACCAACAGGGCCGCCATGGCGGCCCCCATGACAAGGGACGCCCCCAGGCACCGCATGAGCGAAGTACCGAATTCCGGCTCAAGGAAGGGACCGATCCTTTTGCGCAGCACCAGAAAAAGGATCACGATGTTCACTGATGATGCGATGGATATGGCCAGTGCGAGGCCCCTGTGGGCCATGGGTCCCATGAGCAGGAGACTTGCGCAGACGTTGACGATGAAGGCGACAAAAGCGATTTTCACGGGCGTCGCCGTGTCCTTGAGGGAGTAGAATGCCGAGACCATCACCTTGATTCCCGAGAAAGCCCAGAGGCCAACCGTATAGAAGAGCAACGCGTCTGCCGTCATGGCCGCTGAAACGACATCGAAGGCACCCCGCTGAAACAGGACCGATATGATGGGCTCACGCAGAACGAACAGTCCTGTCATGCAGGGAATGGTTATGAAAAAGATAACCCTCAGGGCAAAGGAAATGGTTTTTCTGAACTCATCGATCTCATTCATGGCGGCATGACGGGAAAAGCTGGGCAGCGCCGCCGTTCCCACGGCAAGAGCGAATACACCCAGGGGGAGTTGGACGATCCGGTCGGCATAGTAGAGGTAGGAGACGCTGCCGGTGGGAAGAAAGGACGCGAGGAGCGTTCCCACAAAGATGTTGACCTGGTACACGGCGGCACCGAATACGGCGGGGATCATGAGAATGCCGATTTTCCTGACACCGGGGTGACTGAAGGTGAAGTCCGGTCGGAAGGGGGCGCCCATGCGGGCCAGGGTGGGAAACTGCATCAGCAGTTGGAGAACACCGCCTGTGAGTACTCCCAGGGCAAGGGCCGCCACAGGCTCATGAAACAGTCCCCGCAGAAACACGGCGGCGGCGATTATGGACAGGTTGAGTACCACCGGGGAAAGGGCCGGTACGGCGAAATGGTGGAGTGAGTTTAGAATGCCCATGCACAGCGCTACCAGGGCTATGAAAAATATGTAGGGGAACATGAGTCGGGTCAGGTACACGGTCAGATCGAAGTGCTCCGGCGATGAAGCAAATCCCCAGGCAATGACCCTGACTATCCAGGGGGCGAACAGGATGCCGGCCACGGAAAGGACGGCCAGAATGATCGACAGGAGGGTGAAGGCGACATTGGCGAGCTTCAGGGCGTCTTCCCGTGATTTCGTTTTCAGGTATTCAGTGAAAACAGGCACAAAGGCAATGGTAAGGGACCCCTCGGCAAGGAGGCTGCGGAGGAGATTGGGGATCCTGAAGGCCACAAAAAAGGCGTCCGTGGCCATACCCGCCCCGAAATAAGCCGCCACCACCATGTCCCGCAAGAAGCCGAATATGCGGCTGAGAAAGGTTGCCGCCCCCACCACACCGGCGGCCCGGGCCACCTGGGACCGCTCAGAATCAGGCGGGTTCAGACCTTCATTCTGGGGGGGGGCGGTACTGTTCATAGTTTCCCGGTCATGGGTTCCATCGCCGCCCTGGTCAATCCGGCAACAAAAACCCGCTTGTTTTTGCTTTTCAATCCGCCGAGGATTGAAACGCTTTTTCTGGGAACCCCGAACAGGTCGGCAAGAAATGCGATACAGGCTTCATTCGCCCTTCCCTCCAGGGCCGGGGCTGTTATTTTTATTTTCAGCGCTCCATTCCGGATTCCGGCGACTCCCGACCGTGACGAACGGGGAAGAACCCGTATGTTGAAGATGATTCCCTCTGTCGTTTCGATAATGTCAAGCACGTCGCCTACTCGTTGGGCCTCCGTTTCGCCTGCGGCCCGGCGGGGCCGGTATATGCCTTGACGGTCTCTTCTATCTGAGGGCAAGGGCTATCTGGAGCAGTGTCTTGACCAGGAAGCTCTGCAGGAAGAAGATTGCAAGAATAACGATGACCGGTGATAGATCGATGCCGAGGCCGGCCGTGGGAATGAGTCGACGCACCCGGTACAGGACCGGCTCTGTCACCCGGTGGAGTGTTCTCACAATGGGGTTGTAGGGGTCGGGGTTAACCCATGAAAGAAGAGCCCGGATGATGACGACCCACATATACAGGGTCAGGCCGACCTGGACGACCCGTGCTGTCGCTTCGACAAAATTTGCCAGTACGAACATCACACTTCCTTGATATGCTGTGTAAACTAGTGGATTAAATAATGATTGATCAATGAAAAGTCAAGGGTTATATTGACGGATCAACGGCAGACCGGTATCAGGAAAGCCGTAGCCGGACAAAACCATGAAAGGATCGTGAGCCATGATCACAGACAAGAAAATCGCCGTCATCGGCGCGGGCAACATGGGGGATGTCATCGTCGGCGCCCTTGTTTCCACCTGCGGGGTGCACCCGGAACAGCTCACCGTGACCGATGTTGACGTCAGGCGCCTGGAAATTTTCGCCGCCCGCTACCAGGTCGCAACAGCAACGGGCAATGCCGAGGCGGCCCGGGAATCGGATGTCGTGATTCTTGCCGTCAAGCCCCGGATCATAGAGCCGGTTCTCACTGAGCTGGCGGCGATCCCCCCGACGGGACTGGTTGTGTCCATAGCGGCCGGCGTTTCCCTTAAAACGATCGAAACAATCCTGGGTCCCCGAAGCAGGGTTGTACGGGTCATGCCCAACACGCCCTCCCTGGTGGGCGAAGGCGCGGCGGCCCTGGCCCCGGGAACGAACGCTTCCGGGGAAGATATGGACCTGGTCCGCGCTATGTTCGAGCCGCTGGGTATGACGGTAACCGTCGACGAATCACTCATGGACGCCGTCACCGGCCTGAGCGGAAGCGGACCGGCCTACTGCTTCATCATCATCGAGGCTCTCACCGACGCGGGCGTCAAGATGGGGCTGGACCGGGACACGGCACTCAAGCTGGCGGCTCAGACCATGCGGGGGGCGGCGACATTGTGCCTCCAGGACGACAGAACGCCGTCGCAGCTTAAGGACATGGTCACCTCCCCGGGAGGGACAACGATCGAAGGTATCAAGGCTCTCGAGAAGGGTGCCCTGCGAGCTACCATCATGGACGCCGTGGAAGCGGCCGTCCTTCGATCCCGGGCCCTGGGAGGGAAAACCTGATTGCGGATTACGTCTTCAAGAGGTTGTAAAACCGTCGTACGATTCCTTCTTTCCTGTCGTCTTCCCGGTCTTCAACGACGGCATCCGGCACCAGGTTCTCTTCAGGAATGACAGGAATCTCGTTTCCCGTTCCTCCGTCGGGACTCTCCGTTGTCCCCTCGGCAGCAGGGGATATCGCCTTCGGCCGGCGGCGCCGCGGTCGACGTCTTCGCACCAGTCGTTCTTCCCCCTGCTTGCCGCTCTTTTCAGGCCCGGCGGAGGTCCCCTCCCCGGCAGTCTCTTCCACCGGCACCGTTCCGGTTTCTCCGGCCTGTTCCTGGGGGACCGGCGGCGCCTTTCGGACGATGTTGAACTCGGCCTCGGTCCATATCATATCCGTGCTTCCCCGGATATAGACGGACACATCGTAGGTCTGCTCAAGCTTGTTGATTTCGCTTCTCTTGTTGTTTAGAAGGTAGGAGGCAACATCCGCCGGAAGGGTTATCTCTATCTCCGAGGCGTCACGCCTGACGGCCTCTGTCTTTACCTTGCGGAAGGTGTTCAGGGCCAGGTACTCAATGGACGGTATCCATCCGCTTCCCTTGCACTGGTTGCAGGTGGTATAGCTGATTTCCTGTATGTTCGACTGCTTCTTTTGTCGTGACAGTTCGAGGATGCCAAACTTGGATATCCGGGCAAGCTGAATCCGGGACCGGTCGTTTTTCAGGGCTTCCTTGAAAGTCCGTTCCACCTCGCTGATATGTTTTCGATCCATCATGTCGATGAAATCGATGACGATAAGCCCTCCCAGGTCGCGAAGCCTGAGTTGTTTCGCGATCTCTTCCGCAGCCTCGAGGTTCGTCCTGAAGGATGTTTCCTCAACGTCCCGCTTGTGCGACCGCCCGGAGTTGACATCGATGGTGATGACCGCTTCGGTGGGCTCGATAATGAGCGATCCACCGGACTTCAGCTCGACCCGTTCGCGGTAGATGGCGTTGATCTGTTCCTCTATGTTGTACTTGTCGAAAATCGGTGTCTCTCCCTTGTAGGGTTTCACCGACTTGACGCTCCGGGGAGAGACGGCACGGCAGTAATTCTTCATTACCTTCAGGGTCTCCACATCATCCACGAGTATCTCATCGATGTCGGAGGTAAAGTAGTCCCTCAAGACGCGAATGGCGAATTCGCTTTCCTTGTACACCAGGACCGGCGCGGCCATTCCTTCCGCCTTTTTCTGTATCCCCTTCCAGAGGCGTGTCATCATCTGAAAGTCTCGCAAAAGCTCCTGCTTGGTCCGGTTGATGCCGGCGGTTCTGACAATGAAACCCATTCCTTCCTTCTCGCTGATTTCGTCCATGAGCTGCTTGAGTTTTTTCCGGTCCGCATCGCTTTCGATGCGTCGGGAAACACCCCTGCTGTCCCGGTTGGGCATGAGGACCGTGTAGCGCCCCGGCAGAGAAATGTAAGTTGTCAGCATGGCACCCTTGGAACCACTCTCTTCCCGGACCACCTGGACAAAGAGTTCCCGGCCCTGCTGAAGCGTCTTTCCGTTATCCAGGTATTCGGTACTGACGTCCCGAAGCGGGAGAAAACCGTTTTTTTGAGCACCGTAATCGACAAAGGCGGCCTGGAGCCCCTTCTGTATGGAACGGACGACTCCCTTGTATATATTCCCCGTTATGGGTTCCCGGATGGCCATTTTTATATGGAATTCGGTCAATTGACCGTTTTCAACAATGGCCATGCGGCTTTCTTCTTCATCAATGGTATTGATGAGCATCAGTTTCGCCATGAATGATGTATTCCTTTCTGTTTCAGAAGAACGACACGTCCCCCTTCGCCGCCCTGATCACCTGCGGCGATTCACCGGCAAGGCTGACCACGCTCGAAAGCTCGTTGCCCACGACGCCCCCGTCTATCACGCAATCGACAGAATTTTTGAATTCCAGGGCCATCTCCTCGGGATCGGTCATGATCTCGCCGGTACTGCTCTTGACGCTGGTACTTATGATAGGCCTGCCGAACTCTTTCACCAGTGTCAGGCAGATCAGGTTGTCCGGTATACGGATACCCACTTCCTGGCGGCGGGGCAGAAGGATTTTGGGAACCATCCGCGAGGCGCCGAGGATAAAGGTGTAGGGCCCCGGGAGAAGATGCTTCATTATTTTGTAGGCATAGTTGGGTACAACGGCGTACTTGCTGATGTCGCTGAGATCGGAGCAGACAAAGCTGAAGGGCTGTTTCCTGTCCCGTCGTTTAATATCGTAAATTTTCTCGATTGCCTTCTTGTTAAAGAGATCACACCCCAGCCCGTAGACCGTATCGGTAGGGTAAATGATGATCCCCCCCCCTTCGAGAAGGTCGACCACTTTCCGTACGAGGCGCATCTGGGGATTCTGATTGTTAATGGAGAATATCACCGTTCCTCCTGGTCTATCTGGTCGGGTGACAGTTCTTCCCTGGCGTACTTGAGGTAGATCTTTTCCTTGAAGAAGAGATCAAGGATGTCGGCGTCGATGTGATTGTCCTCCATCATGAAACCCAGTATTTTCAGTGCCGCCGAAAGTGTGTTCGGCTTTCGGTAGGGCCGGTCCCGCGCCGTAAGGGCTTCAAAAACGTCGGCAATCGCCAATATCCTGGCCTGAAGAGAAATGGCGTCTCCAGCCAGTCCGAAGGGATACCCTGAACCGTTCAGGTATTCGTGGTGCGTTGACGCGTAGAGGGGCACGTTCTTCATTTTTTTGGGGAAAGGAAGCTGGGAGAGCATCTTGTGGGTGATCAGGGCGTGGTTGCTGATGATATCGCGTTCCCCCGGCAAGAGCGTTCCTTTCCTGATGGAGAGGTTCTCTACCTCATTCCGGTCAAGAAAAGGAACCTCCCTTCCATCGATACTCCAGGAACGGCCGGCAATGGACTCGACTCGTTCAACGGCCTCGTCGGACATGAACTCTCCTCCCTGGTTCACCGTTACCAGGAAGTCCAGATCACCCTGCAGGCGTTCCAGCTCTTTATCGTAATCGACAGATTCCTCCGTAGCCTCCCCGTTGAGCCGTCCATGGTTTCCCCCGGCCTTCAAGCGCGCGATCTCAACGTCCCGTTTCGCCACTTCGAACCGGGTCTTCACAAGCTCTATCCGGTCAAAGATACCGTCCAGCTTGGTTGACTTGTCCATGACATACTCGGGAACGGCCACTTTTCCCACGTCATGGAGCCACGCCGCAATTCGCAGCTCGTTCATCTGGTCGTCGTTGAGGTGAATATCTGTAAAGGGACCCTCTTTCGACGCGTTGATCGCTTCGGCAATCATCATGGTAAGCTCCACGACCCGTCGTCCGTGCTCACCGGTGTAGTGTGATTTTTCGTCGATGGCCGTGGCAATGACCTTGATAAAGGCCTCAAAGAGATTCTGAAGATCTTTGATCAGACGATTGTTGGTCAATGCCACCGCCGCCTGTGAAGCGAGCGACTCCGTCATTACCTGGCACTCCGGTGAAAAGGAGATGATCTCGCCCGTTCCGTCGGATTGGGCATTGAGAAGCTGGAGAACCCCGATGATATCGTTTTCGTGGTTCCTCAAGGGCACCACGAGCATGGATCGGGACCGATATCCTGTCGTGGCGTCAAACTTCCGGGTTCCTTCGAAATTGAAGCGGTCAGCATGGTAGACATCCGCAATGTTGACGATCTCTCCCGACAGGGCGGAGAAGGATGATACATTCGCGTGGTTCGGTGAGCCATCTTCATGGTAGAGTTGAACCGAAGGCCAGGTTATCTCGCCGGCGGTACCACCCATACGGGTCTCCAACGATTCGTTCTGAACGATGGCGAAGTGAAGCTCCCGTTCGTCATCGCTCATGATATAGAGAGTGCCGCCGTCAGCGCGGGTAAATCTCCTGGCTTCATCAACGATCATCTCGAGCAGCCGGCCGATATTGCGCTCTGCCGACAGGGCCGTTCCGATCTTCGCGAGCTTCTGGATTTTCTGGACCTGGTTTACCGTAAAATCACGTACCGATGAAACAACCGTGTTCAGGAGCAGGTTTATATCATCGTTGGAGGTAAAACAGATGGTTCCGTCGTCCCCGTATTCATCCATGGCACGGATCTTCGCTTCCTTTCTTTCGCCCGATTGATGTCATATACCATTCAATTCCACTATATTCAAGAAGTTATACCAGGACGAACCGTTTGTGCGGCGTCTTTCTGTTTCATGGTATTTTTGATGAAGATGAGCTCGTACAAAGCGCCCCGGCCGCCTCCGGCGGGACTGCATCATACAACTAACGCGCCGTAAGCGGGCGGCGTTGAGTATGGACGCGCCGGCAAAACCGGAGAAGGAGACCAGACCGAATTGACAGTGGTTCGGGCAACGCTCTCATCTCCGGAATTGTGCGCCCCATGACGTCATCTACTGACGCCTATGGTACTGAGAAGTGGAGAAAACGTCCGGGGATTCGGAGGACTTTTTCTCTTGACAAGTCCCTGAACCTGCACTATGAAGTGTGATTCTCTTGATTTTGAGTGATGGACTGTCTCGCCTGAAAGAATCTCCGGAACTACAGTCGCAGTGTGTCCGGCCGAGCTGATGACTGCAGGCGCCTGCCGAAACAGGCTGACGATCGGGTATCGACGACAGAAAAAGGGCGGCCGGGAACTATTAAAACACAAGGAAAAAATCCATGACACGGGACATCGGCAACGTAAGAAACATAGGAATCAGTGCCCACATTGATTCGGGGAAGACCACTCTCACGGAACGTATCCTGTATTACACCAAACGGATACACACCATCCATGATGTGAAGGGCAAGGACGGTGTAGGGGCGACAATGGACTCCATGGACCTGGAACGTGAACGGGGCATAACCATCGCCTCGGCGGCGACCTTCTGCGAGTGGAACAACCACGAAATAAATATCATCGATACCCCCGGTCACGTGGACTTTACAGTGGAAGTGGAACGGTCTCTGCGAGTCCTTGACGGTGCCGTCCTGGTTTTGTGCTCAGTGGGTGGAGTACAATCCCAGTCCATAACGGTCGACCAGCAGATGAAGCGTTACAAGGTCCCCTGCGTAGCCTTCATCAACAAGCTGGACAGGAACGGAGCGAATCCACAGCGCGTTGTGGAACAGCTGAGATCAAAACTGGGGCATAATGCCGTTGCCGTCCAGATACCCCTGGGTCTGGAAAACAACTTTCAGGGGGTTGTCGACCTTATACGGATGAAAGCGATTTATTTCGAGGGAGAAAAGGGCGATGACTTGCGGATCGATGTCATTCCTGAAGGATTTACGGCAGAAGCACGTGCCCGGAGAGAACGGCTCATTGACGCGGCATCACTGTTTTCCGATGAACTCACGGAAGCGATTCTCAACGAAGACGAAATTTCTGAAAAGCTTCTCCTGGGCGCAATCCGGACAGGAACGCTGAAACGGGAACTGACGCCGGTGTTCATGGGATCGGCATACAGGAACAAGGGCATACAACCCCTTCTCGACGGCATTACAGGACTGCTCCCCAGCCCGGACGAGGTAGCCATAGAGGCCCTTGACCAGGACAATAACGAAGCCGTCGTTTCCCTGGAAAGTGATCCCCGGCAACCGGTGGTCGCCCTGGCGTTCAAGCTTGAAGACGGCCCCTACGGTCAGCTTACCTACATACGGGTCTACCAGGGAACTCTGTCCAAGGGCAGAACGGTCAAAAACGCCAGAACAGGGAAAAAAATCAAGATCGGCCGGGTGGTTCGTATGCACGCGGACCTGATGGAAGACATCGACGAGCTTCCATCAGGATACATCGGCGCCCTTTTCGGAGTCGACTGCGCGTCGGGGGATACCTTCACGTCGCCGGAACTCAACCTCACCATGACCTCCATGTATGTGCCGAATCCGGTCATATCGCTGTCCATTACCCCGAAGGACACCCGATCCCAAACAACCCTGTCCAAGGCTCTGAACCGTTTTACCAGGGAAGACCCCACGTTCAAGACCTACGTGGATGAAGAAACCAACGAAACAATCATCGAAGGCATGGGAGAACTTCACCTCGAGGTGTACGTGGAGCGCATGCGTCGTGAGTACGGCGCCGATGTAACGACCGGAACACCACGAGTAGCCTACCGGGAAACCATAACGCAGCGGGCGGACTTCAATTACACCCACAAAAAACAGACGGGAGGTTCAGGCCAGTACGGACGGGTTGCGGGCTATCTGGAACCCCTTGCGGAAGGGGAGTTTGAATTTGTCAACCAGGTCACCGGCGGCGCCATTCCAACGCAGTTCATCGGGGCATGTGAAAAGGGGTTCCGGGAAAGCATGAAGAAGGGCCCGAAGATGGAATTTCCCGTTACGGGAGTCCGGGTTGTCATCAATGACGGACAGGCCCACGCCGTGGACTCATCGGACATGGCCTTCCAGGCAGCTGCCCGGGGGGGCTTCAGGGATGCTTACCAGAGAGCCCGTCCTGTCATCCACGAGCCTGTCATGAAGGTCGTCGTGGAGACGCCGACCCAGTTCCAGGGAGCCGCCATGGGACTGTTGAACCAGCGACGCGGCATGATCGTGGGAGCTCAGGATGAAGGCGTTATGTGCGTCATTGAGTCCCTGGTCCCCCTGTCAGAGATGTTCGGATTTTCAACGGTTCTGAGGTCGGCCACCCAGGGCCAGGCCCAGTTCACCATGGAGTTTTTGCGGTATCGACAGGTTCCCCAGTCCATTGCCGAGAATCTCGTGGAAGAAGCGGCAAAAAGAAAAAAGCCGCCCTCCAGGAATCCCCGCAATGATGGCATCGCAGCGTCCTGATGACGCGGTTTCCGACCGGGAGAATACGCCACGGAACATTGAACTGAAAACAGGAGCATACCCATGATGAGAAATGACCTGATACGAAGCAATCCTCTTCGCGGGCTTGAACATGAAGGCAGCGCCCTTCTGTCGCCGGGCGGTCTCGGTGTCGTTCTTTCTCCCGCAGGAGTGGGGAAAACGGCCTTTGTCGTGCAGATCGCCATCGACGCGATGCTTCGCGGGGAAAAAGTCCTTCACATAAGCCTTAACGATTCCATCGACAAGATCACCCTTTGGTACCGGGAACTGTTTCTGAACATCGTCGGACATCATAATCTGGAACGCCCTGACGATACCTGGCAGTCGATCCTGCCCCTGCGTTTTATCATGACTTTCAAAATTGCCCGGTTCAGCACCCCTATTCTGGAAGAGCGGCTGGCCGATCTCATGGAACAGGATATTTTCAAACCGTCTCTTCTCGCAATCGATGCCCTTGCCTTCGCGGACAATGATATACCCGGTATTGCGGAACTGAAAAGCTTGGTCGAGAGAAGAAACATGTCCCTGTGGATTACAGGCAATTCACACCGCGATGATGAACGCGGTCCCGACGGGATCCCGGCCAGGCTTTCACCGGTGATTGATCATGTCGACAGGATTCTCGAACTGATCCCCGGAGAAGAGAGCATCAACGTTAGGTCCCTGAAGGGGCTCCCGGACAAATCGACCGACACGGGTCTCTATCTCGATCCGGCCACGATGCTCATACATGTCCGGGATCGCGACTGATTTTCCAGCGGACCGTCATTGCCCCGGAGGAGAAAACCCCGGATTCCCGCATGCGGAGATGACGAAACAATACCGCTGTCATTACCGCAAAACGGCAATCCAGGGAACGTCTGCCGGAGCGACAGGTAAGGACCGCGCCGGTCTCCCTGTTGATCCCCTGTTTCCTCGGCTCAGTGGCGTCTTCTTGATTCCCGGATTACATCGTACGCGGCTTTTATGGTGCGGGTCTTTTCGGAAGCGAAGTTCATCATTTCTTCAGGAAGCCCCTTGGATACCAGCGTATCCGGGTGATACTGCATGATGAGCCGCCGGTAGGTTTTTTTTAAATCCTCGTCGGAAACGTTTTTCGGCAGGCCCAGCACACCGTAGGCATCGTTCAGGCTGATTTCCCGGCTTGCCACGGCGGATCGCGACTGCCGCCTTCCCTGCCTTTCAGCCTCCATCATGCGAAGCAGTCGATCGAGCTCGGCTCCGGGGTACCCGACACCTTCAGCGACATGATAGAGAATCCGCCGTTCAGACTCATGGAGTTCTCCGTCGGCCATGGCCATGGTCAGCAATATTTCCAGAAACATCCGTACAAGATTCCGGCGTCCCCGACACTCTCTCCTGAACTGGCCGAGGATGGTGTCCAGGGGAAAATCCTTCCGTTTGCCTTCGTTGAAAAGGTTTATGGCGGTCTTCTGCTGTTCACCCGTCATCTGCATTGAGTCCATAATCCGCCTGACCGCGGCGATTTCCTCCTCGGAGACACGCCCGTCAGCCTTTGCGAGATATCCCATAACGGAGAAAGTGGCGGTGAAGAAAACTGTCTGAACCCGTTCGTTGCCGCCGGGCAGAACGGCACCCTCGTTCTCCTGGAACGTGTCGTACCCGTGACCCACCGAGGCACCAAGGACCGCGCCCAGCGGTCCTCCCACAAAAAAACCTACTGTGCCGCCGATGACTTTTCCCCACCAGCTCATGCCGTTATTTCCTTTTCTCTTTCATCGTCCTGTCGCGCCCCCTATGTAAGAGACTGTACTCGATTCGTCAACCGTTTTCAGGAAAGAAGCGATTCGACCACTACATTTTTTGATCTTTTGCAAAACATCATTGTATGAGATAAAGGAAAAAATCTTTGCCGCACAAGGGACCGCCGGGTGATGGATACCGCGATATACCGTATTCTTTACATAATCAGGGGAGTCGGCCTGCTCGTGGCCGGCTTGTACGTTCTGGCAGCTCCAGCGCTTTGCCCGTCACGAGCCGAAGCCGACATCTACCTCTACAAGGACGGTGACGGTGTCTATCATTTCTCCGACCAGCCTCTGTCACCGGAATACCGTCTTTTCATACGGCAATGGCGCCCGCCGGCCTCCGGGGGAAACCATTCCTCCACCGCTTATGAACCCTATATTGACGAGGCCTCCCGAAAATACAACATCGACTCCCGGCTCCTGAAGGCAATCGTGAAAGTGGAGTCAAATTTCAATCCTCGGGCCGTTTCCGAAAAAGGGGCAGTGGGGCTGATGCAGATTATGCCTGAAAATTTTGCTCCTCTGGGGCTCCGTGACCCCTACAACCCACAGGAGAACATCCTTGCCGGGGCTCGCTACCTGAGGGAAATGATCAACCGCTATGGAGAACTGTCCTTGGCGCTGGCCGCCTATAACGCCGGCCCCGGGGCTGTCGACCGGTACCGAACCATTCCGCCCTTCAGCGAAACGCAGAGCTATGTCACGGAAGTACTGCACTACTATGATTCCCTGAGAAACCGGTAGAATTGACGGCTTCGTACAATGGGACCGGAGGCATGCCTCCGGGCACTAGAGCCGGATGTCTGATTGCGCTCTTTCCTTCGTCACTGCGTCGTATCCCGACGTACGCCTCATTCCTCAGGATGTGCGCGTCCTGTCTCGAGGAGTTCTGTACAAAGCCGTCCTCGTATCAGACATTGTTCGACTTTGTACGGGTTCATCGGAATTCAATCACGTTCGAAGGAAATGCCGTATTTTTCCAGCTTTCGCTCGAAGGTCGGGCGGGCGATGCCGAGGGTCTGGCAGATTTCACCTTTGTTCAGGGTTGTTTCCTTGACAATTCTCCGTATGTGTCGTTCTTCCACTTCATTGAGCGTGAGAAACCGCCCCTGTTCGTCACGCCCGTCGTCAGCCGGTTCACTGCCGGAGGCTCTTTCCTTTTCCATAAGAAGATCGGGAAAGTCGTTTTTCCCCAGTATCTGTCCCTTGGAGATCACGGCGGCCCGGACCAGAAGGTTTTCAAGTTCCCTGATGTTCCCGGGCCAGTCATAGGCATGGAACATCTTCAGAACCTCCTCCGACACACCGCCGATGCGCTTGTGAAGATCGATGTTGATTTTCGTCAGGAGGTGATCGATGAGGGGGCTCAGGTCTTCCGGCCTCTCCCGAAGGGGAGGGATGGTAATGGAAACGATATTCAGCCGGTAGAACAGATCATCCCTGAACGAACCCTGTTTCACCATGGCCTGCAGATCTTTGTTCGTTGCCGTGATAACCCGTGCATTCACAGGGACTATTTCCTTGCCGCCCACGCGCTCGACTTCCCGCTCCTGGAGTACTCTGAGGAGTTTAGCCTGAAGGTTGAGAGACATCTCGCTGATCTCGTCCAGGAACACGCTGCCGTGGCCGGCAAGCTCAAATTTACCCTGTTTTCGGGCAATCGCCCCGGTAAAGGAACCCCTTTCGTGACCAAAGAGTTCCGATTCAAGCAGGGTCTCGACGATAGCGGAGCAGTTTACGGCGATATAAGGTTCTCCCGGAGAGGTGTTGTTGTGGATTACCTTGGCGATCAGTTCCTTACCCGTACCGCTTTCACCCTGAATCAACACGGTCGCCTTGCTCTGGGAAACCACGCCGATGGTTTTGAAAATTTCCCTCATCCGCGCTCCGGTGCCGATGATGTCTCCGGTTTTGAAATTCCTGGTCGGCTCCATGAGAAACTCGTTGATTTTCTTTTCCATTTCAACGGTCTTAAGGGCTTTCCTGATGGCGATGTCCAGTTCGTCGATATTGATGGGCTTGTGTATGTAATCGAAGGCCCCCAGCTTCATGGCCATGATAGTGGACTCCATGTCGTGGTAAGCCGTTATCATGATCACCTTAACGTTCTCATCCTCTTCCTGGAGATCTTCCAGGATGGAAAATCCGTCAACATCGGGAAGCCGTATGTCCAGGATCACCACATCGGCGGGTTCATCCACGAAACAGTTCAATCCTTCCGTTCCTGTCATGGCAACACGGACACGGTAGCCCTCCTCACTCAGGTACAGCTCGAGGGATTCACAGATTGAACTGTCGTCATCGATAACAAGAATGTTTTTCATTCTTTCAGCCCTTCCTGCTTCGGGCCGCCCCACCCGGATTGCGACACAGGAATCATCATGACTACCTTCGTGCCTCTTCCTTCGGCACTGAAAATCTCGATCCGGCCCCCATGAACGTCCATGATCTTCTTGACTTGAGCAAGGCCGAGACCGGTGCCATATTTTTTTCGACTGAAAAAGGGATTGAAGAGGGATGACATATGCTCCTCTTCAATACCGCACCCATCATCCTCGATCTCGAGAATTACAAATCCCGACTCCCGGTGTGAAGTTGTCGTCCTGATACGCAGATGCCCTCTCTCATCCATGGCGTCCGTGGCGTTTATAAGTATATTGATAAACGCTTGAGCCATCATGCCCTGATCGACATCGACAGGAGGGAGATCGTCATCGTAGTCGCGGTCGACCAGTATCCTCTTGTCCGTCAGTTCCTTTTCCACCATGAGCATGGAATGTTCCAGGATCGCCTCCAATTGTACCGTCTCCCGTTCAGGCTCGGCGGGCTTGGCAAAAAGCAGCACATCGCGAACGAGTTGAGACAGGTGTTCCACCTCCCGCTGGGCTATCTGGAATCGCTTCAGGTCGTTCCCGGCAGGCTTCATTCTCCGTTCCAGTACCTGGAGACTCATCTTGATGGATGACAGGGCGTTCCTCAACTCGTGGGCAATGCCCGCCGACAGGTGGCCCAGGGCCGCCAGTTTTTCATTGTCGAAAATCGTCTTCTGAAGCTGCCGGATCTCGGTGATGTCCTGCTGTATCAAGAGAATACGGTCCGTCCCGGGAATGGGCCGGGGTGTCAGGAGCAGAAGGCGCCTCGACCCGTCATGGGCAGTCGCCTCCATCTGGAAGGCCCGGAAATCCCCCTTCTTCATGCCCTCCCATTTGCCGAGAACCAGGTCCCTGCTTTCGGGACTTACAAAATCAGAAAAATGGGTACCCTTCAGGGGTTTTTGCCCCGCCGCGCTTTCACGGCTTGCATAATTGATAACACCTTCTCCGTCGATGTCAAAAATCTGTTCCGGAAGAGCATCGATCATGAACTGCAGGTAGGTGTAAAGCCCCTCTATCTCCTTCCTGAGCCTGATATTGACCTCCAGTTCGTTCTGAATGGTTTCGGCGTTTTCCTTCAGGCTGAATTCCAGTTCTTTCTCCCGTGTTATATCCTGAAGAGTTTCTATAGCGGCAATAATGTTGCCTTTTTCATCACGAATTGGGGCGGCGAGAAAATAGAGATACCGGTTTTTGCCTCCCAGATTTTCATAGTAGTCATATGCCTCGTAGGCATCCTGAACGGTTTCCGACTTTTGTATCTGCTTCTTTCCGTAATAGGCATCGAGAATTTCCAGATTTCCGTCGACAATGATGTCGGCAATCAGGGGACGTTTCACCTTGTACAGGGGAAGATAGTGTCTGTCCGTCCCCACCATGTCGCCGGACCCGTACCCGGTGAGTTCCGCGAGGGCTTTGTTCCAGAACATGATCCGATGGTCATTGCCGATAACCATTGTCGGAACGGGAGAACCTTCGATGATCCCCTCAACGGTCTTCGTCTCCCGTACAAGCTGACTCTGCCATTCTTCCCGTTCCTTGAGCCGCTTCAGTGCTTCATCCCATTTCGTCTGGCGCTGCACCATATATCCGACGGCCCCTCCCGCGACAATCAAGAGGATGATCAAGCCGATTGAACCCACGGCGATATTCAGAAACACCTTGCGCATGAGTTCCACCACAACGCGATAGGGAGTGACCAGGGCAATGGTCCACCGGGTGTCTGCGGTCACGATGGGAGCCGCCGCGACGATCACCCGTTCTACATGTCCCTGGGAGTCGCGAATCATGAAATCGCCGTATCCGGGGGTATGGGACATGAAAAAGTCCTGCCATGACCGGCTTCCGGCGGGATCAGCGGAAAGTATGTCCATATTTCGTCCGATACAATGAGGGTCTGAGTGAACCATGATTGTACCATCATCGGCGAAGAGCCAGTTGTCCATGGATTTTGCCTGCCCCAGGGAACCGGCGTATCGATCCATGATGGCATCGAGGGACAGGACGGCCACAATCGAGCCCCTGTGGTTGCCGAGGTGATCCTGTCGCTTTACGTTGATGATGAAGGACGATCCCGCCGCGGCGTCATCGGAGTCAGGGAACCGGACAAAAGGACAGGGGAGCATCTCCCGAAGACTTCCCGGTGTCAGCAGGCAATCAACCCAGTTCGCCGTTACGAGGTCTGCCTCTGCGGAGCTTTCGGGCCGGATTGCGATGGGCCTGTCACCGTCGTCCAGGAGCGCGACGACCCGTACTGTTTTCTTCACGCTTTCATAGAAAATATCAAGGTTCTCAATTGCCGAGGGATGATCCGGCCCTTCCATTTCCATGAAACTCAAGAAAAGCTTCATGCCCTGACGCACCCCATGCAGGGCATCCTCAATGCCCGCTGCAGCGGTTTCTGCTATGGCCGCATGACGATCACCGAACTGCTGGACACGGTCCACTTCCCGGGCATGCCTCATTGCATAGGACAGGACCAGAATCAGTATGATCAGTGTCACAACGGCGATACCGATGGACACCTGCATGTCGAAGGGTTTGAACCTGGAACGGAACGAACTCACTACCTTATCCTCCATCCTCGTCGCTATCTTCATCCGGTGACTGCTTGTCTTTCATGCCGAGGAGAATATAAACACCGATCGCCGCTCCCAGCGAAATAAGGAGAGAGACAAGTCCGCTTTCAAAGCCGATAACCCAGTCACAGAGAAGCCACACCACGAGATAGGCGGCCAGAGAAAGAATTTCCTGCATTTGGGAACATCTCCATATCATGACCGCGAAGAGGCGGCCCTTATGTTGCTTCTTAATACAGGTACGTCCTTTTATTATCAAACAAATTTTGAAATTTTGCCGCAACCTGTTAGACTGGTGCGTACCGGTTCACGGAACGGACCCTGGGAATCGGGGGTGCGGGGTTTTTGTCCCGGAACCGTTTTTGACTTTTTGTTCAACCGCAAGATCTGTTTTTTCAAGAAACGTTCAATGGCGTACCTGTTTCGGGCTGACCCTGAGTCGTCCATAACAGATCGATTTTATGAATGTAACTCTTGTCGAAACGGCTTTACGGGAACATGGCACGCAGTTTGCTGAAGTCTAGGGTAACACATGAGCGAGACGGGAATCGCGAATGTTCTCCGAGAACCCCATGATTCCCGGTCGCAGCACAACTACACGTCAGGGTAAAGAGAAAGGAGATACCGGAATGAAAGGCACATCACAGAAATTGCTCTTTGGATTATTGGCGGCTGTTTTCGTATTATGGGCAACCGCGCCATTTGCCTTTGCGGGCGATATAATCCCCTCCGATGGAGCACCTTACACGAAGGCTATTTTTGCCTTTGGAGCCATGCTTGGAGCAGGCATCTCCATGGGTTTCGGAGCCATCGGCGCCGGGTCCGGTATCGGTACCGCGGCGAGCGGGGCCTGTAGCGCTGTCGGAAGGAATCCCGGCGTCCAGGGTAAAATCCTCATCACCATGCTCGTTGGTATGGCCATGGCAGAGGCCGTTGCCATTTACGCACTCGTTGTCGCGCTCGTGCTGCTTTTCGCAAACCCCTTCACGAGAGTCTTTTTGGGCTGAAACGGAATTTCGCCAAACAGACATCGCTAACTTACAACGAGGTAGGGGGAAAAAGAAATGACAAAAAAAGAACAAGGTAAGCAGTTTTTCACCGTATCAAGACTTTTCTTCCTGCTTATCGTCATCCCCTTGGTATTAATGGCATTTTTCATCGCCAACAGTATTCTACAGTTAGGGGAAACGTCAAAGATAGGGACCATTTCGGCCCTCGACGAAAAATTTCAGCAGTCGCTGGAAACCCGTTCCGTGTCGATAGCAAACAGTGTCGCCGATTTTCTGAAACAAGTTGAAAAAGACGCGCTGGTCGCCACGATCCTTCCTACAACCGCTGAGACCTACAAGGAGTTCGTGCAGACAAACAGGCAGGCTCTTTGGGTGAAGCGAGACGGATCCGTTGTCAGGGCGCTCGTCCCGCTGTACCGTGAAATGGCTCTCATCGACCGGAGTGGAAAGGAACTCATCAAGATAGTCGACGGCTCGGTGGTTCCCGAGGCCCAGCTGGTAAATGTCAGTGATCCCGCGAACACCACCTACAAATCGGAAAATTATTTCGCCAAGGCACAAACTCTTCAAAAGGCGGACGTCTACATGTCAACCTTGACGGGATGGTACGTGGACAGGGACTCTTTTGAAAAGGGGCGGAGATTTGACGGAATCATACGCATTGCCACACCGGTCTTTGATCAGCAGGGATTTTCGGGGCTGATTACCCTTGCCCTGGACTCACGACATCTCACAAAGTTTACCGACAACGTCATTCCCACGGAGACCGGTTCAGTGCTTGAAGCGGATGCCACCACGGGTAACTATGCCTACATGGTCGATCACAGGGATTTCATGATTGCCCATCCCGTGGACTCTCATATCGTCGGTCTCTACCCGGACGGAACACCCGTTCCTCCTCTGACGAAAGAGACTGCCGACGAGATGTCCGGGCGGGGGGAAGAAATTCTCAACATAAACCTCATGGGTTTTATCGATCCTGAACTTCCCCTCGTGGCGAGCGACGCGGCGGCAGGTAACGCCGGAACCAGGGTGTACACCTTCGCAGGCCATCAAAAAATAGTCTCCTACGCGCCCATCGGCTACTATTCCCAATTCTTCCCCGAACCGGGCGGCTTCGGGTGGGTGGCACTGTCGGTCAACGTGGACAAGTTCAATGAACAGGCCCTCGCGGCAGCCGCGAAAATCGACGAGGAGTCGCGGGCCTGGATGACAACGATAATTCTGATAATCGTCATCTCGGTGGTCCTGCTCTTCCTGATTTCTTCGATCCTCGCCCGGGGTATAACCCGGTCCATAGAGTCGGAGATCCCCGAGGAGTCATTGAATCCTCCCGACTATGACGACGATGACGATTAAACAACGCCGGTGACGGAGATGTCCCGGAAATACCAGTGGGCCGGAAGCAGACAGCCGCTTCCGGCCCTTTTCTGTCTCCTCCGTGAAGAAGGTTTTGCTGCCTTGCCTTGAGGGACCGGTACTGTCAGAAATGGAAGCAATAGACAAAAAGGATCACCGCAACCAGGTACAGAACCGTCACGGCCATCCCGACTTTCATGAAATCCCTGTTGCTGTATCCTCCGGGGGACATGATCAGAACCGTCATAATCTGAGGAGTCATCGATTCACCCCGTCGTCATCGGTGAAGAGTACCCCGGAGACCGGGTGAAATCAATCGGAAACAGCACACAGTCCATTCGCTGAATTCCCCGCCCGGATTGACCTTTGACTGGACGACGGGCTGCAAATGTAGTATCGAAGGTCACTGGAAGGTTTCCCCGGAACATAACACCTGATATTGTGAGGAGTCGACCCATGCGATCCATTGCGAAGGTACTGGCATCAAAAAACATAGCTATATTCGGCGCTTCCGAAAACCCGTTCAAACCGGGCTCCATGCTTATAGCGACGCTCCGGAACACGGGCTTCACGGGAAGGATCGCCGGCGTCAATCCCGGTGGCGGCGAATTCAATGGGGTACCCCTGTATCGATCGATAGAAGAGGTTCCCTTCGACGTGGATATCGCCTCTATTATCATTCCCCCCGAGGCGGTCCCGGAAGCATTGAAGTCCTGCGCGCGGAAGGGTGTCAAGGGGGTGGTGATCAGCTCGGAGGGTTTCTCTGAGGGGGACGGAACAGGACAGGCCATCCAGGAGGAAGTCCGTACCATACTCCGGGATTCCAACATGCGGGGATTCGGACCGAACACACTGGGGCTGGTGAATACGGAAACAGGGATGACCACGTCCTATGTCGCGGACTCAACCATGATGATGCCGGGATCCGTGGGATTTGCCGCCCAGTCGGGCATTTTCGTGGGAGCATTGCTCATGTACATGTGTACCTGGCCCGTCTACAGGATTTCCAAGGCCCTGGGCCTGGGAAACAAGGTCGACGTCGACGAAAGCGACGCCTTGGAATATCTGGCCCGGGACGAACAGACCCGGATCATCGGCATGTATCTCGAAGACATCCGCGACGGAAGACGTTTTCTGGATGAGGCCCGGAAGGCCGTCCTCGAGAAACCGGTCATCATCCTCAAGGGCGGACGAAGTGAAGCGGGAAGCACAGCCACGGCCACCCACACGGGCAGCCTCGCCGTGAATGACGCCGTCCTGGACGGGGCGCTGCGTCAGGTGGGTGTTCTTCGCGCGGACGGGATTGACGAGCTTCTGGCCATGATCATGGGCTTTCAATGGGCCCCGGTACCCCGGGGCAACCGGATCGCCGTGGTAACCTTCAGTGGAGCTCAGGCAATCATGGCAATCGACAGGGCTTCGGACGAGGGTCTTCTCCTGACAGCTTTCGCGTCGGAAACCATCGACCGTCTGGGCTCCGTCATCTCATCGAAGTCGAAACGAAAAAACCCCGTTGACATTTTCCCGGACATGATGATTCACGGTTTTGAAAAAACATCCCTGGAGATTGTCGGCGCCCTCCTCGACGATGACGGTGTGGACGGCATTCTTTTCATCGGTTTCGCGGCATTCGGTACCGTGATGATTCGTTCCCTGGCCGACATGGTCGCCTCGAAGGCTCGAAAGCCTGTGTTCTTTACCTTCTTGGGCGGAGTCGATGACATGTCCCAGTGCCGTGATTTCATGATGGAGCGAAAGCTGCCGGTCTTCACCTTTCCCGAGCAGGGTTTGACGGTCTTTGCCCGCATGTGGGAATACGGGAAGCTCACGAACAGATCGACCGATACTCTGTAGAAACAACCCGTTCAACGTCCCGAATCACCTCTCCCAGGGAACGGACAAGCGCCGGGGATCCGGATCCATCTCCACGGTATCCGGTCGTCCGGTCGGCAAAAAACGTAACGACCCGCGGAGGTGATCCAAAAACATCTTCAACCAGGGCAACCGTCTGGAACCGCCGTTCCAGCACCCGCGGCCATGTCCCGTAGTCGCTTCCCCCCGCTTCATTGAAGCCGAAATCGTCGACCAGGAGTGTGGCACAGTTTCGGTAACAGGGTACCGAGGCACGAAGCAGTTCCCAGAAGCGCCGGTCCGCTTTTATCCATCCCAGGTCCGCTGAGTTGGCCACCAGAAAGGGTGTCCTGCCGGCTCCTTCAGGACCCTTTGGGGGCCTGGTTCCAAGTGCCCGGGCTTCCAGGCCGAGTGTCCTGAAGGATTCGATAACAGCCTTGGTTGCTTCGGCGTAATGGTCCGTAACGACCACCACGGAGGTTGCCGGGTTGTTCCGAAGACTACAGAGGGAGCTTTTCCACTTCGGATCCACGCGAAAGGAACCGAAGTACCGCCCGGTAAAGGACATCACGGCCCGCCGGAGATCATCTTTCGGAACCGGCATCGGCAGGGTTTCCTTTAATTGCCTCTCCATGAGCGCCCCGTAGCCTGCGCCGGTGGTACTCCCTTCAGCCCAGACAGGATGTATGATCCGCTCCCAGAAAAAATCGGTATCTCTGACCCCGAGTCCGTGGAGGCCGGAAGAAATCAGCTCTTTCATCAGAACTCCAGGGGTGCCGAATCGCACCGAATCGAAACAAAGCGTCCCGGAATAATCAATGAATACGAGAATCCCGTCGTCCATGCCCCGTTGCCCCTGTTCTGTCATGGGAACCACCGCCGTCAGGCATCATGTCCGGCGTCCAGACGCCCCTTGCCCAGTTTGATGGCACAGAATTCGCCGCACATGGTGCAGCCCTCATCGGCGGCACTCCCGCTCTTTTCAAGCAGAGCGGCGGCACGAAGGGGATCAAGGGCAACACGGATCTGCCCCTCCCAGTCGAACTCCCCGCGGTAACGGGCCATGGCATGGTCACGATCGACGGCTCCCGGCAGACCCTTGGCGATGTCGGCAATATGGGCGGCGATCCTCGACGCGACAACGCCTTCCCTCACGTCATCCAGGGTGGGCAGCTTCAGATGTTCCGCCGGCGTCACATAGCAGAGAAAATCCGCTCCCGCGGCGCCGGCGACAGCCCCGCCGATGGCGGATGTGATGTGATCGTAGCCTGGGACGATATCGGTGGGAAGCGGCCCCAGAACGTAGAATGGTACTTCCCCGCAAAGGCTTTTCTGAAGCGCCACATTGGTCTCGATCTCTTTGAGGGGGACATGCCCCGGTCCCTCGATTATGACCTGGACACCGTAATCTCGTGCCCGCTTCGTCAATTCTCCCAGGAGAATCAGTTCCTGGATCTGGCCCCGGTCGGTGGCATCGGCAAGGCATCCCGGGCGGAGACCGTCGCCAAGGCTCAGCACCATGTCATACTGCTTTACGATTTCCAGCAGGCGATCGTACTCTTCGTACAGCGGGTTTTCCCGGTTGTTGAATTTCATCCACCGGGAAAGAATGCTGCCGCCCCTGCTGACGATACCGAGCAGGCGTCCCTGTTCCTCAACACAGGACACGCTCTGACGCGTGACACCGCAATGAACGGTGATAAAATCGACCCCATCGGCACCGTTTTCCTCACAGACATTGAACATATCGTCAGCACTCATCTCAACGATAGCTCTCTTCCGGTCCAGCATGAACGTGGCTGCCTGGTATATGGGAACCGTCCCCATCACGACGGGAGAGGCCCCCAGTATGGTTTTCCGGATGCGTCGCAGGTCTCCGCCGGTGGAAAGGTCCATGACGGCATCAGCACCGTACCGGGCGGCGGTTACAACCTTTTCCACCTCCAGGTCAAGGTCGACACGATCCCGCGACGTCCCCACATTCGCGTTGATCTTGGTGCGAAGTCCCTTTCCAATGGCGCAGGGATCGACGGTCCCGTGAACCCTGTTACGCACCACCACGATGGTCCCCTGTTCAACACCCTGCCTGATATATTCGGGGGAGACTCCCTCCACACCGGCACAGAATGCCATTTCGTCCGAAATGATCCCTCCACGCGCCTGTTCAAGTTGTGTCATTGTCTTTACCATTCCTTTCACGGCATATCATCCGCACGCTTTCCCTCCGACACCCGCCGCATGATTGACAGGACCATGGCCGCCACCGAGAGACAGCGAAAATCGGATCGCCCTGGTTATATACTCCTTTGCTCCGGTCACGGCGTCGTGAACATTCATTCCCATACCGAGTCCCGTGGCGATGGCGGCCGACAGGGTACATCCCGTGCCATGGGTGTTATTCGTTTCTATACGGTCCGCTGAAAACTCATACAATTTTCCACCTTCATACAGAACATCCAGGGCCCTCCCCTTTCTGTGGCCGCCCTTGACAAGAACGCTTCGAGCCCCGAGGCCGGCGATTGCCCGGGCGGCATCTCCCATGTCGGCTTCTGTTAGAATGGCCCGACCCGTCAGTACCTCAGCCTCGGGAATATTGGGCGTCACCACCCGCGCCAGGGGAATAAGGGCCTCGATGAGAGCCCCCTTCGCCTCGTCATGGATCAGGCGGGCCCCGCCCTTGGCCACCATGACCGGATCGACGACAAGGTTTGTAATGCCGTACCCGGAAACCTTCCGGGCCACCAGGCACACCACGTCCGCATTGGCGAGCATACCTGTTTTTGCGGCATCGACACCGATATCCGAGGCTACGGCATCAAACTGCTGCTCCACGAAATCAAGGGGAATCTCGTAAATTCCCTGGACGCCGAGCGTATTCTGGGCCGTGAGGGCGGTTATGACAGACATGCCGAACCCGCCCAGGGCGGTTATGGTTTTAATGTCCGCCTGGATGCCGGCTCCTCCCCCGGAGTCGGATCCCGCTATGGTAAGCACTCGCGCTATGGTCTTCGACATGATTTACCCTTTCACTTCGTGCCGGTCCCGCCGCTACGGAACACTGTTTTTGATAACCAGCAGGCGTCCCGTTTTCAGCCCGATGAATCCTTCCGTTCCGGACAGCCGGTTGCTGATTCCCAGCGATTTCCCCATTTCTATCACACCCTCCGTCAGCGGGTACTCGAATCCCCGAAGGGTGATTCCTGAAACCACCGACGAGAGGGGAAGCAGCGAAACGGTCTGGCCCGCCACGCCGCGAAGGAGCATTTGATCCGTCACGCACGCCATCTCGCAACTTTCATCGATGATTCGCAGGTCAACCTCGGGAGGAACGGCGCCGGCAAGAAGGAATATGTTCGCCAGACTGTGGTCCATGCGCGTTCCCAACGCTCCGAAAATAAGCACTTTCCGGGGCTGGCGCGCGAGGACGTGAGACAGGGCCAGTTCCGTGTCCGTTTCATTCTTGGACGGCGAGTACCGTACTATGGCACTCCCCTTTTCCTGAAAGAACGTAAGCAGACTTCCGTCTATGGAATCCATGTCCCCAACGATACATGCGGGAACGATTCCGATTTCCGCGGCATATCGCGCGCCCCCGTCGGCGCATATGATGACGGCTTCGGGCTCCTTCTCCAGCCATGGGCGAAGGGTTTGAGGGTCCGCGATCTGTCCGCCGGATATAATAAATGCGACTTTATTCATCATCCTCTGTATCCGCGGACTCAAACAAAAAGGCCCGTCCTTACGCCGGACGGGCACCGAAAAAAAGATATCATGGTCTCCCTACGCCGGCATTATCCGGGTCAGGTTCAAAGGGTATCTTCTCAGCCGTTCCGGCACCCCTGAATTCATTCCGTTATTTGAGTCGAGTTAAACGTTTACCACACATCCCGAAGAATAATCAAGCATCCTTCCGGTCCGTTTCCCATTTTTCGGCAGCCGGACGAGGGAGAGGGTGTCTTGACGGACCCCTCCTTACAAAAAACCCTTTTTGTTTTTTCATGACTCTGGTATAAAGAGCAGCCACCGACTCTTTGGAACCCCTTGATGCGAGATATATCATCTCGCATTGAAGGGGCTTTCATTCTTGATGACATTGTAAAAAGTCCTGAAATTACGTTGCGCTGTATTCTCCGTCACCGCGGCGTACTTCGAGATATACCTCATTCGTCAGGATGCGCGCGCCGGGACGGGGAAACTTTTTACGAAGCGAGCCCTTAGAATTATGTCATTTCGAAGAGCGGAGCGACGAGAAATCTTTTGTCACTATCACCCTCCTGAGAGATTTCTCCCTTGCCCTGAAATGACGTTGAGGAGCGGTCGAAATGAAAAAATAGACAGTTTTTCAAAGATCTCGAATCTGTCCTGAATCGGACGTGTTTCGACTTTTTTGCGAGAGCCTTGGAAAGCGCGGGCATACATGAATATCATTGAAAACATCGGAGGGATGCAATGATTGACTGGGCACGGGCATTCGAAATTTTTATCATAGGATTCGGCGGAGTATTCCTGACGCTTATCATACTGCTGTCGGGAGTAGTTCTCTTTTCCAGGATCGTCAACAGCCTGATCAACGCTCTGACGATCAAAAGCGATTAGGGAGGGTTACAAGATTCCGATGGATTCAGGCATATTTCGCGAAATCATTCTTAACACGGGATTCATGAACCTGACGCTCGGCAACATTATAATGTGGGCAATAGCCCTGTTGTTCATCTTCCTCGCAATCAGAAAAAACTATGAACCCCTGTTGCTGGTCCCCATCGGTTTCGGAATGTTTATCGTGAACCTTCCCCTGTCGGGTCTCATGGATGAAGGCGGCCTTCTCTGGGTTCCTTATACCTACGCCATTGACCGTTTCGACCTGATTCCACCGATCATCTTCATGGGTATCGGCGCCATGACGGATTTTCGTCCCGTTCTGGCCAATCCGAAAACACTGCTTCTCGGCGCGGCGGCTCAATTCGGCGTGTACATAACCTTCTTCGGAGCCCTCATGCTGGGGTTTTCCCTGCCTGAAGCGGCTTCTATCGGGATCATCGGGGGGGCGGACGGACCAACGACCATATTCCTTACTTCAAAGCTCGCGCCCCATCTTCTGGGCGCCACGGCAGTGGCCGCCTACTCCTACATGGCCCTTGTCCCCATTATTCAGCCGCCCATCATGAAGCTGTTGACCACCCGGGCGGAGCGCCGGATCAGGATGAAGAGCCTGCGTCACGTGAGCAAGCTCGAGGCAATCGGATTTCCTCTGGTAGCGACCTTGATTATCTGCCTCCTGATTCCCGCCGCTACGCCACTGGTCGGCATGTTTATGGTGGGCAACCTGTTCAAGGAATCCGGTGTGGTCGAACGTCTCTCTTCGACGGCTCAAAACGAGTTGATAAACATCGTTACCATATTCCTGGGACTGTGCATCGGAGCCACCATGCCGGCGGCGGTCTTTTTAAGACCCGAGTCCCTGTTCATATTCGCCCTCGGCATGGTTGCCTTCTCTTTCAGTACGGCGGCAGGCATCGTCATGGCCAAGATTATGAACCTCTTCCTGACGAACAAGTTAAATCCCCTCATCGGGGCTGCCGGCGTGTCGGCCGTACCCATGGCCGCCCGTGTGGCTCAGATTGTCGCGCGAAACGAAGACAAGGGCAATTTCATCCTTATGCAGGCCATGGGACCCAACGTCGCGGGCGTGATAGGGACTTTAGCGGCTGCAGGGCTCTTTCTTTCAATGCTCGGATGAGCAGGTACCGACACGGGTGGACCAGTTCCAGACACGCCCCCGTTCCGACTCACCGGCAACGAGATGGCCCTGGCCGACGAGGCTTTCCACCGTTCTGTAAACGAGGCCGGCGTCACAGCCCGTAGCCGCGGTTATTCCCCCGCAGAGATGCCCCGTGGCGCTGTTCCCGCCGCTTCCGGAATCATCGGGACCGATGGTGCCGTACCGCTCAACCAGATCTTCCGACAGTATGCGATACATTATTTCCGTTCGCAGCCTGCCCTCGATACCCGAGCGTTCTTCTTCCGTTGCGATCCCCTCACGATAGCGGCGGATTGCATCGTTCATCCGCCCCATCAACCTGGTCTCGAAATCTTTTACAAAACGGTTCATATCATCGGCTGTCAGTGCCGACGTTCGAACAATAGCACTGTTCGCGTCATAGCGGCTCCAGTCGTCGGTGAGGATTTCAATGTCATACATAGCAAGTCGGTCCCGTACGGTTGTCCCCGGGAAGGGGGCAAAAAAATGGTACCCATAAAAAATATCGAGGCTTTCGGCAAATCGCTTCGTTTCCTCCAGGGTCTCCGGCGTCTCTCCGGGAAGGCCCACCATGAAGGACGCGTGGGCGAGCACACCCTCATCCTTGCATATCTGAACCGCCTCACGGGCCTGCTCCAGGGTTATCCCCTTGCGAATCCGTTTCAGCATGTCTTTGTTTCCCGATTCGATACCGAAACTGATCGCGTCACAACCTGCCTTCCGCATGATCGAAAGCATTTCCCGGGTAATCGTGTTGACTCGTGAAAAGGCGCTCCAAGAAAACCGTAGCCCGCGACTGAAAATCTCTTCACAGACAGCATGGACCTTGACGGCGTCCGCCGTGAACAGATCATCGGCAACGTTAATACGTGAAAAACCCAACCCCAGGATGGTCTCGATCTCATCCGCCACGGACAGCGCGTTCCGGTTGCGCACGCGCTTACCCACCATGCGTCGTCCCAGGCAGAATATGCAGGAGTTCGGACATCCCCGACTGGTAATGATACTGACGGGGAATCCAAGCGCCTGGTAGCGGGAAATCGGCAGCAGGTGCCGTGCCGGCAGAGGGAGGGAATCGAGGTTCTGAATCAGTTCCCTGGGCTCGGTCACTACGATATCGCCGCCGCGTCGGAAGGCGATACCCTTCACTGACGAGAGGTCTTCTCCGTCCTCAATGACCCTCATCAGGTTCGCTATAGTGGACTCTCCCTCGCCTATGACGATCAGGTCAACTTCGGGATAGCGTTCAAGAGTGTTAACCGCGTCGAAAGAAACATGGGGACCGCCCATGATGGTCATGATCGACGGTTCAATCTCTTTCACGTCCCGTATGATCCCCGCCGCGACATGAAAGTTCATGGTAACCGACGTGGCTCCAACCACGCGGGGATTGAACTCTTCCAGCTGCCGTCCGAGTTTTTCCCGGCTGTATTGTGAAACGATGTAATCGAATATCCTGACGTCCGCACCTGCCGCTTCAAAAGCGGCCGCCACGTAGGTGACGCCCAGGGGTGGCGAAGGGGCTTCTTCCAGGGGATAGGGGGGAGCGATTATGGCAACCTTCATGGCATCACCGGTGCATGTGCACCTAATCACCTTTTCGCGGGAAAAGAAGAGACCTGGCCCAATGAATCAGGGTGTTGTCCCGCAGTTTTTCCCGATCTATGGCGTCGAACCCCTCCCTGAGCGCTTGAGGATCGGCGAACCAGTGAGCCCGTGTAATCATCGGTCGTTCAGGATCGATGTCCCGGACAACGCGGGCCGGATTCCCGGCGGCAACCACATTGGCGGGAATGTCACCGGTAACGACGGAGCCGGCACCGACAACGCTGTTGTCGCCGATGGTAACACCCTTGCAGACAATGGCACTGTCACCGATCCACACATTGTCGCCGATCCGTACGGGCTCACTCTGTCTCAGCGGCGACGTCCGGTCATAGATTCCGTGCCAGTCCGAGTCGGTGACATAGACGCTGGAGGCAAACATGCAGTTGTCACCGATGGTGATACCGTTGGCGGAACTTATGCGGACTCCCGGCGAGATGAGGACGTGCCTGCCTATGCGGATTCCTTCGCCGCTCCCCTCCTCCTCGGGCCACACCGTCAGCCGGACCCGAAAGTCGGAGGTAGCGATGACGTCGGCATGGTCTCCCAATGATATAGGTCCCTGGAAAACATGGACATACCACGGTTTCAGAAAGGTGAACCCTTCACCCAGATAGTCGAACTGGGGACGGAGAAACCGTCGGGCATACCACCGCTGAAAGGCGAGGTCGAGCTGCTTGACGTAGTAGGGACGGTGATCCCGCTTCACAGCCCGCAACTCCCCGCCTCTTTCCCGGTCAGATCTGTCCGGTCGGAGACGATTCTTTTTTTCATGGTTTTTTCAGTACCGGACCGCCGACGTCTTCGAGCGTCGCCCGTCCGCGTCTCCCAGAACCGATGGCTGAAGAGCCGGGCCGCCGGTGTCAACTCCTTCAGGGCGTCCCAGGCGAGAATGATGGCGGCGCTCGTCCAGGATGTTCGTTCTTCAGGCCAGATAACAGCGTCGGGAAAGGTCACGCCCATCCAGTAGGATCCGTCGTCATACTTTTTGTTTTCAATCCAGCGCAAAACCGTCCTGGCCTGCTCGAAGTTGCCTATGGCGGCAAGTGCCAAAGCGCATTCCGCCGTTTCCGCCATGGTAGCCCAGGGACGATCGGAGACACACCGTACCCCCCATTCAGGAACCACAAACTTGTGCCAGTATCTGTCGATCCTTCTGTGGGCGTCCCTGCCCGTAAGGGCTCCGCAGAGAACCGGGTAATACCAGTCCATGGAAAAGCGTGATTTCATCATGTTGAAGAGATTGGGCCTGGTGCGTATAGCGTCACCCAGAGTCACGAGGGCTGTTTTCCACCGTGGCTCCTGCTTTCCCAGCATCTCAGCCAGAGCGATGGCACATTTGAGGCTCATGTAAATCGAGCTGCAACCCGTCAGAAGAGCCATGGGATCCGTAACGCCCTCCTTGTTTTTCGCCCAGTAAATCTGCCCCGTGGGAGCCTGCAGGCTGAGGGCGAAATCTATCCCCCCTTGAAGGGTCGGCCAGAGACGGCGCGGCAGATCGTCATCGTCTGTTATAAGGTGATACTGATAGAGTCCCACGGCGATATAGGAGGACATGTTACTGTCCTTCGTCATGTCTTCGGGAACTCCACCGCGCCAGGAGGCCCACCAACTGCCGTCATCGAGCTGTGTGGCCTCGAGCCACCTGTAGGCCCGCTCCGCTTCTTCCAGACAACCGGCCGCGGCGAGACCCATGGCGCTTTCCACGTGATCCCAGGGATCGGTCTTGCCCCCTTCAGACCAGGGGATCTCTCCGGACTCTTTCTGTAGTCCGGCAATGAAGGACGCCATGAGATCGATGTCGATGACGGGTTTTTGAGCTTTTCTGGACAGAATAGCTTCCATGGGTCAACCCTTCGTGAGGTAGTAGACAATGCTCTTGGCCATAAGAGGGTTCAGGAGCCTGTCCAGTATTCTGGCGGCCACGGGACGCTCCATGATATCCCACTCGAGAAATTTCCTGTACAGGTTGACTGAAGTGGAATCTTCGCGTCTGTGACCCACGAAACACTTCAGCCACCAATAAGGAGAATGGAGGGCATGGCGGTATTCCCTGCGCCGACATCGAAGGCCCGCACGGCTCAGCAGACCGAGCAATTCATTGTTTTTAAAAATGCGTATGTGACCACCCGGTTCATGATGGTACTCATCGGAAAGTGCCCAGCATATCCGTTCGGGAAGATAGCGAGGCACGCTGACCACCATATCCTTCCCCGGCTTCAATACCCGGACCATTTCCCTGACGGCTTTTTCACTGTCCGGTACATGTTCGAGAACTTCGGAACAGATGACCACATCGAAGAAGGCGTCCCTGAAGGGCAGTGCGGTAATATCCGTCACGGATGTTCCCCAGAAGGTGTCCCGCCGCTCCTCCGTTTCATCGTCCATGGCCTTGAGTGTATAGGTCGTTCTCCACACATCATCAGCATTCATGTCCACGGCAACGACATTAATGCCCCGGAGCCGCCAGGCCTCGCACGCATGACGGCCGGCACCGCACCCTGCGTCAAGAATGACCGTTCCCGGCGACATGCGCAGCCTGGACAGGTCAGCCGTGAGCATCGATCGCTTCCCGGTAGATGTCTGTTGTTTTCAAGGCAGCGTGTCGCCAGGTAAAGGAATCCCGAACTCTTTGAAGACCTGCTTTCCCGAGCTTCCTGCGCTTGCCGGGATTGTCGAGAAGATCAACGATGGCCCTCTCGAGGGCGGCGGAGTCCCCCGGCGGTACCAGTATGCCCGCATCCCCCACGACTTCGGGAAGCGCGCCGCCTGTGGTGCTTATGATGGGAACGCCACATGCCATGGCTTCACCGGCGGGCATACCGAATCCTTCGTACAGGGACGGTATGACGGCCATGGTCGCCTTCGCGTAATAACCGGCAAATTCTTCGTATTTTATTCTGCCCGTGAAGGTAACGCAATCACAAAGTGACAGGTCCTGCACCATTCGTTCGATGGTTCCATTCTTTTTCGGCTTTCCCACCACGGTCAGTTTCACCTTTCGGTGTTTCCTGATCGAGGCCAGGGCCTCCAGAAGGTACCGCAAACCCTTCAGGGGCGTATCAGCGCTGTTGGTGACAAGGATGCTGTTGCCGGCACGGCGGATCTTCGGCAGGGGATAGAAAAAATCCGTGTTGATACCGTTGGGAACCACGCGAAATCGTCCCGAAGCGGCACGAAAATCCCGGCTTATATCCCATTTTGAACATTCGGACACGGTTATGATAGGTTCGAGCCTGCGGGCCACCCGCTTCTGCATCTTCAGGAAGGAATACCATCGCCTGATCTTGAATTTTTTGAACCGTGAGAAGGCCGCCCGCAGTTCCATGTCGCGATCCACGGTGATGGGGTGATGAATCGTTGCCAATGTCGGGTAGCCGAGCAGAGGAAGACCGAGAATCCCGTAGGAGAGACACTGGTTGTCGTGAACCACATCGAAGCGGGGCTTTTTAATTCTGAAATAATGAAATACACGCCACCCGAAAGTCAAAGGCTCCGGAAAGCCGCCGAGGGACATTATGAGGAACTCGAGCTGGTTTATCGGAACCAGGAGATCCGACGGTTTTTCCGGTTTGAAGAGATGATCCGGGTTGTACAGGTCAAGCCCGGGAAGCTTCTCAAGAATCACTCCGTCATCCAGCTCGGGATAGGGCGGCCCCGAGATCACCGTCACCCGGTGCCCCAGATCCCGCAAGGCTCTGCCGAGATACCTGATATAGACACCTTGTCCACCGCTGGTTGGATTGCCGCGATAGGTCAGCAGGCATATGGAGAGGGAATCCTTCACGCTGTATCCATCCCGCTCACCGGTCGGTTTTTACGTCCCGCCACCGGCCGTCCTTTCTCTGTCCCGCGGACAGGAGCATTGTACATCCGGTACCCGACATGACCCGGCCCATTGCACATTAACGCGCCAATGCCGAGGGAGCCTTCCTTATCAGACTTCCGGCAGAAGGTCAATCTGAAACAGATTATTATGACCGCCGTCCATGCAGTGACAGCAACATTTATAGAGGGATCACGACATACCGTGAAGGAGCATGGGTGCCGTCAGGAACGGCTCGCGGCATTGAAGGTGTTAACCATCAGCATCGCTATGGTCATGGGACCGACACCACCCGGCACGGGGGTTATGTGCGAAGCCAGCGGCTCTACTTCGTCGAAGGCCACGTCTCCGAGCAGTTTCCCGTCAGGTGAGCGGTTGATGCCCACATCGATGACAACGGCGCCATTTTTCACCATGTCACCCTGGATTATTTCCGGCTGTCCCGCTGCCGCCACAAGGATGTCCGCCCGGCGGGTCACGTCGGCCAGGTTACGGGTCCGCGTGTGGCAGATTGTGACCGTCGCGTGCCGTGCCAGGAGCATGAGTGCCAGGGGCTTGCCAACGATGGCGCTTCTGCCGACAATAACCGCCTCCCGTCCCTCGATGGCGATACCGTAGCGATCGAGGAGTTCAATAATTCCCAGGGGTGTACAGGACATGTGATATGCCGTTCCCGAAAAGAGTTTGCCCACGTTCCAGGGATTAAACCCGTCAACATCCTTTTCGGGCTTGATGGATTCGACGATCCGGTCCGGGTCGAGGTGCTTCGGCAGGGGGAGCTGGACCAGGATTCCGTGGATGCGATCATCATGGTTCAATTCACTGATAACGGAGAGCAGTTCCCGTTCTTCCATGTGGCCGGGAAACAAGAGTTCCCTGGACAGAAAACCCGCCTGCTCGCAGGCCGCCTTCTTACCCCGCACATAAATCCCGGAGGCCGGATCGTCTCCCAGAAGAACCACAGCCAGTCCGGGCTGAATGGCCCGCTCCGCACTCAAGCGAAGCGTCTTCTCCCGAATTTCTTTTCTCACCTGCTCCGCAACACTTTTCCCGTCAATGATTACCGCCATGATATCAAATAGTTACCTTTCTTTCGACAGTTACAAACAAAGTGACTCAATGTAGCGAAAGGATGGCTAAAAGTCAAACACGCACGTATCCCGGTTGCCGTGACGACCGTACCATGGTATGAGTAAATATTCGACTTCGGGGGGTAACGGGAATGCATAACGCGACACTCTGCACCATGATTGATTGTTCATCACGAACGTTCGCGGACAGCCTGGCAATCGTCTGCGGGGACAGGGAGATAACCTACGGGGAGTTCATAACGGCCGTCGATTCCGTGGCGCGGGCCCTGAAAGGGCTCGGCCTCGGAAAGGGCGATTCTGTCGCTCTCATGCTTCCCAATGTGCCGGAATTCGTTATTTCATACTTTGCCATACTCAAGATCGGCGGCGTCGTCGTCACGCTCAATACGGCCTCGACATCGTACGAACTCAACTATTATCTCGACAACAGCGACGCGAAGGCCCTCATAACTTCCTCCACATCGGCGAATCGCTTTGAAGAGATCCGACACGAAAGGACACTCTGCCGGCACCTAATCGTCACGGAAGGAGACGAGGGAGATCTTTCCCTTGAAGATATCATGGAACAGGACGGTCCTGCCGTGGACAATCCTGAACTGACTGCGGAAGACCCCGCCGTTATCGTCTATACGGCGGGCCTGACGGGCAAGGCTCTGGGAGCGGTGTTGACTCACGGCAATCTTTACGCCCAGTCGTGCCTGATACGGAATCTGTGCCAGGGAAACGAAAAGGACCGAAGCCTGGCGCTGATTCCCCTGTACCATACCTTCGGCGCAACGGCGAACATGCTCTGCGCCCTCAACATGGGCGCCACTATGATTATGATGAACCAGTTCAACCTGGATTCAATTTTCCGGGCTATCGAAACCGGTTCTGTCACGTACCTGTCGGCGGTTCCCCGTCTTTTCCTCGGTATGATGCTTCATGAGGGCGCCGACCGGTACAACGTCGACTCACTCAGGCTGTGCATTACCGGAGGATCTGCCATGCCCGTCGAATGGATTCCCGTCTTCGAAGAAAAATTCAAGGTAAAACTCATGGAGGGGTACGGCCTGACGGAGGCCTCGCCGGTCTGCTCCTTCAGCCTGCCTGAGCGCAAACAGAAACCCGGCTCCATAGGTGTCGCCATCGGCGGAGTGACAGCAAAGATCTTTGACGATGACGATCGTGAATTGCCTGCGGGTGAGACGGGCGAACTGGTCATCAGGGGGCCGAATGTCATGAAGGAATATTACAAGGAACCGGAGCGGACGGCGGAGGTCCTCAGGAACGGATGGCTTCATACGGGCGACTTGGCGTGGATAGACGAGGACGGAGACATTTTCCTCGTGGGACGGAAAAAACGCATGATCATCACCAGTGGTTTCAATGTCTACCCGAAGGAAGTAGAAACGATTCTCACCATGCACAAGGCCATTCGGAAATGCGTGGTAGTAGGTAAGGAGGACCTGATGCGGGGGGAAATAATAAAAGCGCTGGTGGTTCTCGAAAAGGGAATCACTGCGGATGCGAAGGAGATCATGAGGCATTGCCGGCACTATCTTGCATCATACAAGGTGCCCCGGGAAATCGAGTTTGTCGAAAGGATCGATCAGGAAGACGGCGCTTCCTGACCCGATCAGCCGACGCCCTCCGGCATCACTGACGGACATACGATGTCTCACCATATGCATGCCTTCAGCATCGGCATCCCGGCACTGTAACGATACACATCCGCCTCATGGCGCACGGGTGTCAAACCGCAAGACGAGAGAGATACAACATGGATCCTGAGTTGATAGACCGCCTTGTCGTTGAAAATGACACAAAAATCGTTTTTCTGATCATGGACGGCCTGGGGGGCCTTCCCCGTGAGCCGGAAGGATTGACGGAGCTTGAAGCCGCCCGCACCCCGCATCTGGACGGACTGGCGGCTCATTCCGTCTGCGGGCTTCTCGATCCCGTCGGTTTCGGTATCACACCAGGCAGCGGCCCCGCCCATTTCGCGCTCTTCGGCTATGACCCGATTAAAACGAACGTGGGACGGGGGCTTCTCTCAGCGGCAGGTATCGATTTCCCCATGTCTGAAGATGACCTGTTCGCCCGGGTGAACTTCGCCACCATCGACGGCGACGGCCGCGTGTCGGACCGGCGAGCGGGCCGCATCGACACGACAACAAACCGGCGCATCTGCGAAAAGCTGACGGAGGAAATCAACCTGGGCGGGGGCATTGAAGTGTTTCTGGAACCCGAGAAAGAACATCGCGCTCTCCTGGTGCTGCGCGGCAAGGGCCTTTCCGCAAGAATCAGTGACACTGACCCTCAAAAGACAGGGAGAAAACCACTGACGCCGCAGCCCCTGAATCCGGAGGCGAAAGAAACGGCGGACCTCGTGGGAAACCTCCTGGAGCAGGCCGGGGAGATTCTTGCCGATGAGGAACAGGCGAACATGATTCTCCTGCGAGGATTTGCCCGCTATGAAAAAATCAGGACCCTTCAGGAACGATTCCGCCTGAAGTCCCTGGCGATTGCCGAGTATCCCATGTATCGGGGAATTTCCCGGCTTCTGGGGATGGACATTCACCCCCTCACAGGCTCCCTGGAAGGACAAATGGCGGCTTTGGCCGAACAATACCCCAGGTATGACTTCTTTTTCATTCACATAAAACAGACCGACTCCTGTGGTGAAGACGGTGATTACGACGGGAAGACAGCGGTTATAGAGGCGACGGACCGCCTTCTACCGTTGATCCTGGAGCTGCAACCCCACGTACTCGTGGTGACAGGAGATCACTCCACGCCCGCCGCCATGGCCGCCCACAGCTGGCACCCCGTGCCCGTACTCGTGGCATCGCCCCTGGCACGGCCGGATCGTGTCACCCGCTTCGGCGAACGTGACTGCGCCGCTGGAGGTCTGTCACGAATGCCCATGGTACATCTCATGGGCGTCGCCCTTGCCCACGCGGGCCGCCTGACAAAGTTCGGCGCCTGAGTCCCGGAGCGCCGTTCATTGCCATAGGTTCGCCATTATGGTACATTCTTTTTTCTGCTACGAGAAACACGGGAAACGGGATGGCGGTGATGATCGACTCCTTTCACAGAGAAATCAATTATCTTCGTGTATCAATTACTGATCGCTGCAACCTGCGGTGCGTCTACTGCATGCCCAAAGAGGGTGTATCCCACGTGGGACACAACGATATTCTACGCTATGAGGAGATTCTCAGAATCGTCAGAATCGCCGTCGGAAAGGGCATCACCAAGGTGCGTGTAACCGGTGGAGAACCCTTGGTGCGGAGCGGCGTGGTCGAGTTTCTGTCGGCATTGCGAAGCATCGAAGAACTCCGGGACATCACTCTCACTACCAATGGAATCCTCCTGGAACAATTTGCAGAACCCATCTTCGAAGCGGGCATCAAGCGGATCAACGTAAGTCTCGATTCGCTGGTACCGGGGAAATACAGGGACATCACGAGGGGCGGCGATCTGAACAAGGTTTTGAGGGGGCTTGAAAAAGCACGTGAAACGGGATTCTCCCCCATCAAGATCAACGTGGTGGGCATCGAAGGGTTCAATGACGATGAAATTCCGGAATTTGTCAGGCTTGCCGAAGACTATCCTTATCAGGTACGGTTCATCGAATACATGCCTGTAGGCGACACCGTGACAAATGATGTCCGCTACCTTTCCAACGATAGAATCATGGAGGAGATCAGCCGTCTGCACCCCCTCAAACCGCTGGACTTAAGTACCGTTCGGGACAGGGGACCGGCCCGGATCTTCTCCCTGGGAAACGGACTGGGGGAGATTGGATTCATCAGTGCCATATCCCATCAGTTCTGCAGTTCCTGCAACAGGTTGCGTTTGACTGCCGATGGACACCTTCGGGCCTGCCTTCTGACCGACGATCCTGAAGCAGACCTCAAGGCGTCCCTCCGGCTGGGCTGTACCGATACCCACCTTGACAGACTGATACAGAGCGTCATCGACAAAAAACCCTGTGAGCACACCGTCTTTTACCATCGGGTCTCCCGGAAAAAGTGCGTGAGATCCATGTCATCCATCGGCGGCTGAGGTTTTGCTGAAAAAGGGATAGTTCCTATGAACGATGCTGTTGATGCCATCTCCTCCTATGAAGCATGGCAGTCCTCACCCGAGGGACGATACGTTCACAAAAGAATCTACCAGCTCCTCACGGCCCTCCTCAATCCCCAGGGAGGGGAGCGTCTGCTCGACGTCGGTTGCAAGACGGGACACGCGCTCGCCTTCTTCAGAGCAAGGGGGTTCCAGGTGACCGGCATGGAGACATCCCGTCCCGTTCTGGACGCCGCCCGCAGAAGGATGGAAGGAAAAGCGTCTCTTCATCTTGGTGCTTTAGAAGACCTCCCCTTTTCAGACAACGAATTTGACGTGGTCACCATGATCGCTTCTCTCGAATCGACCCGGGATCCGTACCGGGCATTGAGTGAGGCCGTGAGGGTCAGCAACGGCAGAGTCTGCCTGGGACTCTTCAACCGTACCTCACTTTCCGCGCATCGCCTCAGAGTTTCAGGAATTCCCGGCAAGGCGGTCAACTCGTTCGGAATTTTTGAAACCATGCGCATGGCCCGCGGCATCCTTTCAAACGTCCCCGTGGATTGGGGAAGCGTCATTTTTTTCCCTCTCCGGTGGTATCCCCACGCAGAAACCGTTGAAAGCCGGGTTCCCATGATGAAGAATCCCTTCGGTTCATTCGCTGCCCTTTCGTTTCCCGTAATCTACACCCACAGAACCCTGCAGGAACCCATTGGCGTGAAACCCCCGGCAACCCTGAGAGAGAGCGGCCGCGTCGCAGGAACGGCCTGCAAAACGAGAGGAGGTCTCCTGTGAAAGAGGCGCTCCTCTACGATCGGCTGCAGCATAATCGGGTGCGCTGCAATCTCTGCGCCCACCGGTGTACTGTGGGGAGCGGCTCACGAGGAGTCTGCGGCGTACGGGAAAACCGGGACGGGACCCTTTATTCCCTCGTGTACGGACGCGTCGTGGCTGAAAACGTGGATCCCATTGAAAAAAAACCTTTTTTTCACCTCTGCCCAGGCTCACGGTCCTATTCCATAGCCACGACGGGATGCAATTTTCGGTGTCTCTTCTGCCAGAACCACGATATATCCCAGGATCCCCGGGAGAGACAGGTCATCTCCGGCCATGAGATATCACCGGAAGAGGTCGTCAGACGGGCCGTTCGGAGCGGTTCCCGAACCATCGCCTACACCTATACCGAGCCCACGATCTTTTTTGAGTTCGCTCTTGACGTAGCCCGCCTGGCCCGGCGGAAGGGACTCATGAATGTCTTCGTCACCAACGGCTACCTTTCCGGGGAGGCCCTTGAGACGATTGCCCCCGTTCTCGATGGGGCGAACGTTGATCTCAAGGCCTTCAGTGATGATTTTTACCGGACTCAGTGCGGTGCCCGATTGGAACCGGTCCTGGATACCCTGCGAGGCTTGCGGAAGCGCAACATCTGGATTGAAGTAACGACGCTGATTATTCCATCGCTCAACGACACCACCGATGAACTGCGGAGCATGGCGCGATTCATCCGGTCCCTGGGACCTGAAATCCCCTGGCATATCAGCCGGTATCATCCGCGCTACCGTATGAACGACATCGAAGCCACGCCGGCGAAAACCATTTTGAGAGCACGGGAAATCGGCATGGAAGAAGGTTTGAAATACGTGTACGCCGGCAATCTTCCCGGCGACTCGGGAGAAAAGACGTACTGCGCGGCCTGCGGATATCTGCTCATAGACCGTTTCGGATATCGGGTCAACGTGGACAATCTTGATGGAGCAGCCTGTACCCGGTGCGGAGCCGAGCTTGATGGAATCATAGAGTGCGACCGGATATAGCAGACCGCGTTTCATCGTAGAACTAACGAGGGAGAGGCCTTGAAACTCTTTGCTACCGTTTTTATCACCATTTTTCTGGCTGAAATCGCCGATAAAACCCAGATCGCCACCATGCTCTACGCCTCCTGCGCCGGCAACAGCAAACTCATCGTATTCTGCGGCGCCGTCCTGGCCCTTGTTACCGCAACAGCCCTTGCTGTCGTTGTGGGAATGATGCTTTCCCAGCACATCAATGAAAAACTGATGATGAGGCTGGCAGGCGGAGCTTTCATCGCCGTCGGACTCTGGACGCTGATACAGTCATGACGGGTTTTTCAGGGAGGGGCGCGTTGCCCGTCACGGGGCATCATCTACCTTGATCGTCAAGTATCCGTCTCCGCTTTCACCACTTCCGGTCTTCCCGCCGAGACCAGCCAGGCGTACCACCTGACCGTGCCGTATGCCGGGCGGAATGACAACGGAAAAAAGGCGTTTTCCGACGCCGCGGGGCACACTGATTATTTTGCGCGTCCCCCGGAGAGATTCCTCGGACGTAATCGTAATGGTTCCATAAAAATTATTCCCTTCAGAACCATAGTCCCGCGCCATATGTATACGGGGACTTTGTCGCTTCCGCGTCACGCGGCGGAGAGGACCGGCACATCCCCTCGCCGGGACGGCCATCAGGCCCCTGAACACTACGATCCCCGCTATGAACCCTCCGACATGGGCCCACCAGGCAATGCCCGAGGCCGCCGAATGTAACAGGGCCGCGCTCAGGAATTGAAAGAGAAACCATACGCCCAGGAAAAGGGCCGCCGGCACCTCCACAAAAAAGGGAATGAAGAAAATCGGAATCAGGGTCAGAATTCGTGACCGGGGATAGCGGATGAAATAGGCGCCCATGACGCCGGCGACGGCACCGCTGGCACCGATGGTCGGCACCGGGGAAGACATATTGAGAACAAGATGCACGAGACCCGAAAAAACGCCGCAGGCCAGAAAGAAAAGAAGGTATAGACCCGATCCCAGGGTATCTTCCACGTTGTCTCCAAAGATGTAAAGAAACCACATGTTTCCCGCCAGATGCCAGAACCCGCCATGGAGAAACATATATGTAATCAGGGTAAGAGCCTGCCCCCCGAAGGCGGGTGAAAGGGAGAAACCGACGGGAACAAGACCGTGGGCTGATATGAAATCATCGAGCTTCGGACCCTGACCGATCTGTACCAAAAAAACGACGATATTCAGAATGATGATGCCCGTGGTAACCAGGGGGAAATTTTTTGAGCGAAGGGTGTCACGAATTGGTATCATGATGTTTTCGGCAAATCGGCACAACCCCGTGGAAGCGGCAGTCTCTTTCCGGAGCCGCGGGACGGGACGATCGGCGCATGCGGATTCAACGGAAATTAAAAACTATGAGGGACAGGAACCCCCTGTCACCGTTCGTTCACGGTGAGACGCGCAGGCGCTGGCCTACACGAAGCGTTTCCTTGGGATTCAGATCGTTCATGGAGCAGAGCCTGTCGAGAGTAAGATTATACATGCGGGTGATTGCGAAGAGCGTCTCTCCCGGTTGAACAGTATGAAAACGGATGGTGTCCCGGGCCGCCTCCTGTGTCGAAGAACCCGCTTTTTGAAGTGACTGGAAATCGGTCGCGATGGAGCCCATCCGTTGCTGCAGGGTTTCAACCTTACCGGCAAGGAGGTCCAACCGTTCGGCCAGGGCTCCATCATCGGGATACGCCGTCCGGGCTTCCAGAAGATTCACAATGGCCGCCTCCAAACCGTCAAGCTGGGCCATTCGCAGTTCCAGTCGTTCGACACGCATGAGAAGTGCCCTCGCGTCCTCCGCGGGCAGGGAGTCCCCCCTGTTCGACACGACGGTGAAGATCAGGAAAAACGCAAGAATGATGACTCCAGCTCCGATCAAGAGGGTGTTCCGACGCTCCCGGGCCCATTCCGCCAGTTCGCTTCCTCCCATGTCATCGCCGGGATCATCGACCTCCCAATCTCCTGACTCACTCTCCTGATCATCGAGTTCTACGATATCCTCATCACGATCATTCTCCATGGGATCGACATCCTTTCGAATCAAAGATATTGGAGGAGTATAAACAATGGACAATGAACCCGTCAAGAATCTAATGCTCTCTATCCGGCATGAACGCCCGAATCGCCCCGCGGTACCGCACTTGTAAATCACTCTTGAGTCGGGGAGAAAAAGGCTTTGGATAATAGCGGCGTCATGGTATACAATACGTCCCCTTAAGAAGATCGGAGGAAAGGAGATGTCCACCTATGGCAGTAGTACAACAAAAAGGTGACAAGATGCGCCAAGCCATCAAGAGCATTTCGGCACGCCTCGAAGAGAAGGAAGAAACGAAACTGTCCAAGCTTGTCCAGGAAGCGGGACAGGAGTTCAACCTTTCTCCCATGGAACAGGAATTCCTTTTCAACTTTTTCAAAGAAGGTAAAACCCTGCAGGACCAATGACGGAACGGACGTTGAACGGGGCTGTTGCCTCCGGAAGTGGGAACAGCCCTTTCTGGAAAACAACACCTCTCAGCCGAATGACCCCGCAGCAATGGGAATCGCTCTGTGACCGATGCGGCCGGTGCTGTCTTCACAAGATTGAAGACGAGGCGACGGGCCGCATTATTTATACGTCTCTGGCCTGCCGTCTCCTGGACAGAGAAACCTGCCTCTGCATGGACTATGAAAACCGGCGCAGCATCATCCCCTGGTGCGTATCCCTGACGCCATCGACAGCTGACCTCCACTGGCTGCCTTCAACCTGTTCCTATCGGCTCCTGGCATGCGGCAAAGATCTGCCCTGGTGGCATCCGCTGGTTTCAGGGAGTACCCAAAGCGTCCATGACGCGGGTATGTCGGCCCGTTCAATGATCTTGAGCGAGAGACTGGTTCATCCGGAAGATCTGAAAGATTTCCTGGATGAAGCTGACCTGGACCTTGTGCCCTTCCACAGGGACCATGCATAGCACCGTTGCGGACATACCCCGGGGGCCCGGTGTAACCGTTACGGATTCCTATACACGAACCTCCGACGGCGCCCTCCTTCGCGTCATTGATTTCACCCCTCCCGGCGAAACTTCCAACACACCGCTTCTTCTTTTCGTTGCGGGATGGATATCAATTATTTCCGCCTGGGAAGACGTTCTGAGGGTCGTCACGCCACGGGTGCGAACGCTCTACCTGGAAACACGGGAAAAGAGAAGCGCCCGCTTCGGCCGGGCAGGGTCCGCTGATTTTTCCATCCAGCGAATGGTCGACGATCTTGATGACGTCATCCGGGACCGGATACCGGCCGACCGCCCATTTTTCCTCGCCGGAAGTTCTCTTGGGTCCACGGTTATTCTCGACTACCTGAGCCGGGAACGACGCTCCCCCCTTCGCGCGATCGCCATTGCGCCGAATGCCGAGTTCAGAATTCCCTCGTGGTTTTACACTCTTGCACGTTTCATTCCGCCGGAAGCGTACGGACTTCTGAAGGGACCCATCAAGTGGCATATCCGGAAACACAGAATAGACAGCGTCCATGAAAAAGAACAGGTCAAAAAATACGAACTGTCTCTTGACCGGGCAGACCCCCGGCGATTAAAGGCAAGCGCCCTTGCCATGAAGGGCTACAGCCTGTGGCCCAAATTCCCGCTGATAAAGGTTCCCGTCGTCATCGTGGGGGCGGAAACCGACCTGCTCCATGGAGTCAACGAGATGGAGCGCATGGCAGCGATGATTCCGGGAGCGCGCCTGGAAGTCATGGCAAGCAACCGTGAAACGCACAGCGACAAGGCGGGCCGGCTCATCATACAGGAGATCGAACCCGCGTAAAACGTTTCCACACCACAGACGCAGACTATTCGTTTGCGTCGTTTGATTCTTTCCAGTAACGGTGTCCCGATCCCATCATGTAGCTTATCGGCCGCAGTTGTTCGATATTTTCGCAGGTGATTTTAATGGCCGAGGCGATAGGAATAGCGAGAAGCGCCCCCACGATTCCCCAGAGCCACCCCCAGAAAAGCAGGGACAGGAGGACCACCACGGGGCTCAGATTGAGGCGGTCGCCGAACACCTTGGGGGCAATGAAGTTGCCGATCGTCATCTGTATGCTCGTGACGGCAAGCAGGGTGACCACAAAGGGCCATATGGCGGGGTAGTACTGCACCACTGCCAGTATAATCGGTGGAATCGAGGCGACGATGGACCCGATGTAGGGAATGAAATTCAGAAAGAAGGCAAGCGCTCCCCAAGTCATGGGAAAATCGATCCTGATGATCGACAGTGCCCCCCATACGAAAAACCCCGTGGCAAAGCTGATGAGAACCTGAGCCGACAGGTAGCGGCCTATTCCCGAGGAGATCAAGGTGACTATACGGGTTATCCGCTCCGCCTGTTCGTCCGAAAGGGCCCGTTTAATCTTGTGCTTCGAATAGGGTTTCCCAAGAAGAAGGAAGACAAGGAATACGATGATCTGCAACAGGTTCGACAGGATGGAAAAGAGCGACCCCGACAGGCTGAGCAGCAGATTCCTGATTGTGCGAGCCCAGTCATAGTCGACCAGCGGATTGTACTTCAGGTCCATCCTGGAACTGAATTCATTCACGAGCATGGCCATGCGCTGTTCGTACTTCGGAAACGCGCTTATGATGGACACGACCCTTCCCTGGAGAAACACGACTCCCATGTAGCCGATACCGAGAAGAAGAATTATCACCACCAGTATGGCGATGGGCAGAGGAATTTTCCGTTTGGTCATGGCTTCGACAACCGGATTGACAACGAAGGTGAGGAGCCAGGCGATAACCAGGGGTACAACCACCTGTTGGGCGACTTTCAAGACAAACCCGACGGCCACCAGGACAAGCAGGGCAAGCAGGAAAAAGATCTTTTTCTCCTGATCCATGATCATGGGATGCGTGGCATTCCTTGTGTGATTTGGGATGAACGGAGGTACAATAGCACAGTGCCGCCTCTGTGTCATCTGTTTCTGCATGAAATCATCCGGGATAGGGGGACAATCTGTTTGCGGATTTTTATTATCAACTTTTTGTTGACAAACAACCCTCTCTGTGCATGAATTACCATCTCGGATGGAGAATCATGAAATCTTTTTTTGCAAGTCAGGAAGAAAAAAACCGAATACAATCAGACAGCGTTGCCGGTTTCATCAGACATCATTTCCGGCACTTCAACGCTGCGACTCTTGTAGATGCGGCTGAAGGTTACCGGACTTTCATCGATGATGGCGGGACCATGGTGATAAGCCTCGCGGGCGCCATGAGTACTGCTGAGTTGGGCCTTTCCCTGGCTGAAATGATCCGGCACGACAAGGTCCACGCCATCAGCAGCACCGGGGCGAATCTTGAAGAGGACATTTTCAACCTTGTTGCCCACGATTACTACCTGCGGGTTCCCCACTACCGTGACCTGACCCCTCAGGACGAGTACGAGATTCTGCAGCGGAAGATGAGCCGGGTGACAGACACCTGCATCCCCGAGGAGGAAGCCTTCAGAAGGATCGAAAAGGCCATTATCGAACTCTGGATTGAAGCCGACAGGCGGGGCGATCGCTACTTCCCCCACGAGTTCATCTACCGGCTTCTGAAGAGTGGGCGGATTGAGGAATATTACCAGATAGATCCCCGGGACAGCTGGGTCGTGGCGGCCTGTGAAAAAAATCTTCCCATCTTCGTCCCCGGCTGGGAAGACTCGACCCTCGGCAATGTCTACGCCGCCCACTGTATTCGGGGAACCATCAAAAACGTGCATACCGTGCGCACGGGCATTGAATATATGCTATACCTTTCCCAGTGGTATCAGGAGACCTCCACCGACCGCGCCATGGGATTTTTCCAGATCGGAGGGGGCATTGCCGGCGATTTTTCCATCTGCGTGGTTCCCATGCTCCGCCAGGACATGCGGCTGAACGACACACCTCTGTGGACCTACTTCTGCCAGATAAGCGATTCCACGACCAGTTACGGCTCCTATTCAGGCGCCATTCCAAACGAGAAAATCACGTGGGAGAAACTGGACGTGACGACGCCCGGATACGTCATCGAGTCTGATGCGACCATCGTCGCTCCTCTCATTTTCAGTTACGTCCTTGAAGAATCACGCACCTGACATGAAAAAAATAGCCCTTCTCCCCGGTGACGGAATCGGCCCTGAAGTCATGGCGGAGGCAGAAAAAGTACTTGACGCCGTGAAGCGTCGTTTTTCCATCTCCATAACCGGGGAATACGCCGACGTGGGCGGTTGCGCCATAGACCGGCACGGTACGGCTCTTCCCGATGAAACGCTCACGCTCTGTCAGGCTTCGGACGCGATCCTCTTCGGTTCCGTCGGCGGTCCGAAATGGGAAAGCCTGCCGCCCGGGCAGCAGCCCGAACGGGCGGCACTTCTTCCGCTGAGAAAACACTTTGACCTTTTCTGCAATCTCCGCCCGGCCCGGGTCTTTGAAAACCTGGCCGGGGCAAGTCCCCTGAAACCTGAAATAATAGGAACCGGTTTTGATATTCTCTGTGTCCGTGAACTGACGGGAGGGCTCTATTTCGGTCAACCGAAGGGGCGTGATGGAACGGGACCGGACGAGCGGGGATTCGACACCATGATCTACCACCGTCGGGAGATCGAACGGATCGCCCGTATGGCCTTTGAATGTGCCATGCTGCGCAGGAAAAAGGTCACCTCCGTCGACAAAGCCAATGTCCTGACCACCATGGTGTTCTGGCGCGAGGTTGTTACCGGCGTTGCGGCCGCCTGGCCCGAGGTGACTCTCAATCACCTCTATATAGACAATGCGGCCATGCAGGTTGTGCGCGATCCTCACCAGTTTGACGTTATATTGGCCGGAAACATGTTCGGCGACATCATATCCGATGAATGCGCCATGCTCACCGGATCTCTGGGCCTCCTTCCCTCGGCGAGCCTGAATGAAGAAAAATTCGGGCTTTACGAACCCGCGGGGGGGTCGGCTCCCGACATCGCCGGGAAGGGAATCGCCAACCCCGTGGCCCAGATCCTTTCCATGGCCATGATGCTTCGTTACAGCCTGGACGAACCCGAAGCGGCCGATACCGTTGAACAGGCCGTGGCGGATGTCATAAGCGAGGGTATCCACACGGCCGATATCGCCCTTGACAAGGCGCGGGCGGTACCGACGGCTGTCATGGGTGACGCCATTGCCGACAAAGTCAGAAGCTTCACGACTTGAAGCCGCAGCCCATCCCGACGCGTGGCTTCAACGTCCCGTACGAATCCTGTCCTGTTGAATCGTGTAGGGAACCAGCCCCCCGGCTTGTATGATTTCAGCCATGAAATCGGGAACAGGCTTCGCTGTAAAATGCCTGTCGTCAACCACACGGACAATTGTCCCGGCCGAAAGATCAACCCGGATTTCTTCTCCATCGGCAAGGACTCCTGCGGCTTCCGTCGATTCGATGAGGGGCAGTCCTATATTAAAGGCGTTGCGATAGAAAATCCGGGCGAAACTCCCGGCGATGACAAGGGAAATACCGGCTGTTTTTATGGCCAGAGGCGCGTGTTCCCGGGACGATCCGCAGCCGAAATTGCTTCCCGCTACGAGAATATCGCCGGCTTGTACGGAAGAAGCAAAGTCGGGTCGCAGATCGGCAAAACAGTTCCGCGCCAGTGCCGAAGGTTCCGAAACATTGAGAAACTTCGCCGGAATAATCAGGTCCGTGTCGACATCGTCTCCGAACTTCCAGATTATGCCCTGCAGTACCATGGGATGTCCTTTCCTGATGGTGTGTATCTCGCTGTTTCTGGTACCGCGTACCGCCGGGCACCTGGAGGCAGTCGAAATGACACAATCGATAGTTTTTAAAGGTCTTCTATGGCGGCTTCGTAAAATGGTGCCGGAGACACTCTTCCCGGCACGAGAGCCGGATGCCTGACTGCGCCCCGGCCTTCGTCACTGAAGCGTACCTCGAAGTACACCTGATTCCTCAGGATGCGCGCGCCGTGCCTCAAGGAACTTTTTACAAAGCCGTCCTCTATCGGATGTTTTTCGGCTTTGTGTGAGTTCACTCTTCTATGGGTCACTACTCCCTTTGCCGCTCAGAGATCGTCAGGACCGCCGATCCGCCCCAGAATCGCCGATGCCGCCGCCACGAAGGGGTTGGCCAGATAGACGAAGCTTTCCGTATGTCCCATGCGTCCGACGAAGTTCCGGTTCGTTGTAGCCAGTGCCCGCTCGCCCGAAGCCAGTATGCCCATGTGCCCTCCCAGGCAGGGTCCGCAACAGGGAGGCCCGATAACGGCCCCCGCTTCCAGGAATGTTTCGATGATCCCCTCCCGAACAGCCTCACGGTAGATGCGGGGAGATCCTGGGATGACGATCAACCGGAGACCCGCCGCCGCCCGGCGCCCCCTGAGAATTGAGGCGGCATCCCGCAGGTCTTCCAGAGAACCGTTGGTGCAGGAGCCGATAAACACCTGGTCCAGGGCGACGGCATCACCCGTGGTAATATCACGGACATTGGCCGGCGAATGGGGGAAGGCGATCTGCGGGCCGAGGGTGGAAACATCTATATCAATAACCCGTTCGTAGCGGGCGTCGGAATCGCTTCGGCAATAGACGGCCCGGTCAGCGGTTTCCGGGGCCCTGTCCTTTACAAAGGCCCGTGTTATGTCGTCCGGTTCGACGATGCCGTTCTTGGCGCCCGCCTCTATTGCCATGTTGGCCATGGTCAGCCGCTGATACATGGGCATGTTCCTTATAACGGCGCCACCGAACTCGAGGGCCGAATAGAGAGCGCCCTCAACACCGATCATGCCGATGAGATGGAGAATCAAATCCTTCCCGCCTACATAGGGCTTCAGCGTTCCCTCGAAATTGACGCGAATGGTCGGGGGAACCTTGAGCCATGTTTCACCGGTCGCCATAATGACGCCCAGGTCGGTGCTTCCCACGCCGGTGGAGAAGGCGCCCAGGGCTCCATAGGTGCAGGTGTGGCTGTCGGCACCGATCACTACCTGACCCGGAAGAACAAGACCCTTTTCAGGAAGGATCACGTGCTCGATCCCCACGTCGCCACCCTCGTAATAGTGGGTCAGTTTCTGACGGCGGGCAAAATCCCGCAACAGCTTCACCTGTTCGGCCGAAGCGATGTCCTTGTTCGGCACGAAATGATCCGCGACCAGGGCTGTGCGGTCCCGGTCGAAGACCGTTTCACGGCCCGTTTCGCCGAAGACCTGGATGGCTATGGGGGCCGTGATGTCATTCGCGAGAGCCATGTCAACCCGTACCTGCACAAGATCACCCGGGTGAAGGGTATCCTTCCCCGCATGGGCCGCCAGGATCTTTTCCGTAATGGTCATGGGCATGGTGTCTTCTCCAGTACTACAATAGGGAAAATAAGCGCATGCTACCCCGGACGGGCAGCAGCTGTCAATGAATTCAGTGTCCCCCGTCTTTGCTCAATTTGTACTGAATGCTGTCTGCGAGGGCCCGCCAACTGGCCTCTATAATGTTCTCCGACACGCCGATGGTGGTCCACAGGTCATCCCGGTCCCGCGACTCCAGGAGAACCCTGACCTTCGCGGCTGTTCCGTCACTTCCCTCGATAATGCGGACCTTGAAGTCAACCAGGTGTACATCGTCGAGTTGGGGATAAAATTTTCTCAATGCCTTCCTGAGAGCGTTATCGAGGGCATTCACGGGACCGTTGCCCTCCGCGGCGGTGATTTCCTGTTCCTTACCCACGGACACCTTGATGGTTGCCTGTGAACTGGAGGATCGTCTGCGATTTTTCTGGTCGATGACATGAAAGGACACCAACTCGAAGGGTTCCTTGAATTCACCCAGGGTCTTCTTGATAAGGAGCGCCAATGATCCGTCCGCGGCATCGAACTGGTATCCCTCGTTTTCCATTTTTTTGATCTCTCGAACCACTTTCCTGCCGGCTCCCTCCGATCCCTCGAGAGAGATGCCCAGTTCCCGGGCCTTGTATTCAATGTTGCTTTTTCCGGAAAGATCGGACACGACAACCCGGCGGTGATTGCCCACCAGTTCCGGGCTGGTGTGCTCATAGGCGATGGGGTTTTTGAGAATGGCGCTCACGTGGACGCCCCCCTTGTGGGCGAAGGCGCTTTTCCCTACGTAGGGGCGTGAATTCAGGGGCGCTACGTTTACCAGGTCGCTCACGTAGAGCGACAGCGCCGTGAGCGTTTCCAGGGAAGACTCGGGAATGCAGTGACGACCCATCTTGAGGTGAACATTGCCGATGATGGTCACCAGGTCGGCGTTGCCGCACCGTTCACCGTAACCGTTAATGGTTCCCTGTACCATGGGAACACCGGCATTGACGGCGGCTATGGAATTGGCCACGGCGAGACCGCAATCATTGTGTACGTGAATGCCCAGGCGTTCCGGCGGAACGATCTTTTTCACGTCCTCTATCATATCGACAAGCTCCCACGTCATGGAACCGCCGTTGGTGTCGCACAGAACGATCCAATCGGCCCCCGACGAAAGGGCCCGGATGATGGTCTCCAGGGCGTAGGGACGGTTGTGTCTGTAACCGTCGAAGAAATGCTCCGCGTCGTAAACGACTTCTTTCTTTCGGGACTTCAGAAAGGCCACAGTTTCACCGATCATGGCCAGGTTTTCCTCCAGGGACACGCCCAGTATCTCCGTGGCGTGAAGATCCCAGCTCTTGCCGAAAATCGTCACCACCGGCGTGCAGGCCTCGAGGAGCGCCCGGACGTTAGGACATTCTTCGGTCCTTACGCCCTGTTTCCGGGTACTGCCGAAGGCGGCCAGGCGGATGTTCTTGTACTTTTGACGTTTGGCCAGCTTGAAAAACCGCATATCCTTCGGGTTTGATCCGGGCCACCCCCCTTCCACGTAATGAAAGCCCGCGTCATCGAGCCTGCGGGCAATCTTGATCTTTTCCTCGGCTGTAACGCTTACCTGCTCACCCTGGGTTCCGTCCCGCAAGGTCGTATCATACACAACCACATCCAGCCTTTTTTTCTTCCCGGTACTCTTCTTCATTTCCTCTCCTGAACAAGAAACCCGCCATCAGCGTCGCTGATGGCGGGTTGGGTCCGTATCCTTCGATACAGTATTCCATCATCAGGTCACGCGTGAGTGCGGCCCCCTGATTATGTCGTCAATAATTATGATGATGGAAGTACCGAATTCAGTCATGGCACCTGTCTCCACGTTTAGGCGGTCTGTCTACTACACCCGTACCCCCTTGTCAACCAAAATCCTGCCTCGCGACGACCGGCCTTCGCCGGCACCACAAATTCCTCTTGACGGATATGGTCAAAGGTCCTATACGGATAAGTGTCATCGTTACGTTATGACAGGAACTATGAGCGCTGATAAACATACTCTGGTGGAACGCACCAGTACAAGGAGGCTCCCCATTGTCTCTCCAGGCCGGTACCTGCCGGTGAAGGTGACTTTCTGAATGACGACCCCGGCTTTTCTGATTGTATCATGATTGCATTGATTAAAAGTCCTCACGACAGTTTCGGCCGATTCATCGCGGATGGTATGGGTTCAACCCGCAGACAACGGTGCTCCTGCCTGAATATTCCACACCGACGGTGACAGGAAGGGCTCGACATGAGAGAACATCAACTGCGGGCCGGTGTGGACCTCGGCTCGACGACGGCGAAATTGCTGGTCATTGATGATTCTGAAAAGATACTATTTTCATCATATCGCCGCCACAACGCGCACATAATAGAAACCCTCGCGGCAATTTTGGAAGACTCCGAAGAGAGCATCGGTAACCGTCCGCTGACACTATCATTTACGGGATCGGCGGGTATGGGCGTGGCCGACGGTCTCGGCGCTCAATTCATCCAGGAAGTTGTCGCCGCCGGTGAGGTGACACGCCGCCACTTTCCCGACACACGAGTCCTTATCGACATCGGCGGGGAAGACAGCAAGATGATTTTCTTCCCCCCTGACCGGGCGCCCGATATCCGCATGAACGGAAGTTGCGCCGGCGGGACCGGTGCCTTTATCGACCAGATGGCCACGCTGCTCAACCTGTCCATCAATGAGCTCGACGAGCTGTCCTCCCGTCACAACCGTATTCATCCCGTAGCTTCCCGATGCGGCGTTTTCGCCAAAACGGATATCCAGAACCTGGTCAGCCGAAAGATCGATCTGCCCGACATTTGCGCATCCATCCTGCAGGCCGTGACATACCAGAACCTGAATTCGCTGGCCAGGGGCACCACGATACACCCGAAAGTCCTCCTCTGCGGAGGGCCACTGATATTTCTTGCCGGGCTGCGGGAATCACTCCGAACCGCCCTGGGCATGCCCGAAAAGGACTTCATCATTCCTGAGGCGGGGCTGTTCTTTCCCGCCTGGGGCACGGCTTTGACATCGGGGCAGGGGTCTCCGGCAGCCACACCCCGAGAGTGGCGCCGCATGATAGAACCCCTGAGCGGAGCCTCCGGAGCCCGCCAGGATCGCCTGCCCCCGCTCTTTTCCGATGAAAGGGCCTATGAGCTGTGGGAACGGGACCGACAAGTAATGAACATCGCCGATGTAGATCCTCATGAGGCAGAGCCGCCATTCTTCATCGGCATCGACAGCGGCTCCACCACAAGCAAGATCATGGTGATTGATTCCCGTGAACGATGCGTTTTCAGCGATTACCGGCCGAACCAGGGAAGCCCTGTGGATGCTGTAAAGAACGCCCTCGAGGAATTTGTTGACTACGCCGGCCGGCACATGAAAGACGTCTCCCTCGCAGCGGGAAAGGCAACCGGCTACGGGGAAGATCTTATAGGCGCCGCCTTCGATCTTGATCAGGGTGTTGTGGAAACCATGGCCCACTGGCGCGCGGCGGAAAAGTGCGATCCCCGGGTGTCCTTCGTTCTCGATATCGGTGGTCAGGACATGAAGGCCCTCTTTATTCGGGACCAGGCCATCGACCGCATAGAGATCAACGAGGCCTGCTCATCGGGATGCGGATCTTTTATCGAGGGTTTTGCCCAGTCCCTGGGACTGACCGCTGAAAGCTTTGCCCGACGGGCCTGCGACTCACGGGCTCCCTGCGATCTCGGAACGCGATGCACCGTGTTCATGAACTCCCGCATCAAGCAGGCACAGCGGGAAAACGCTCCCATAGAAGATATCGCCGCCGGCCTTGCCTATGGGGTTATCAAAAACACACTGTACAAGGTTCTGAAGCTCCGCGAGCCGTCGGAACTGGGGAAAAACGTCGTGGTGCAGGGGGGAACCTTCAAAAACCCCGCTGTCAGGAAGGCACTCGAACTCCTTACGGGCTCCTCCGTCAGTTCCTCCGACAGGCCGGAGATGATGGGAGCCTACGGGGCGGCCCTGCTGGCAAAGGAGGTGTGGGAAACGGATCCATCCGCCACTCGCATGGTCAAGCTCGACTCTCTCGACCGGCGCGGGGAATTCCGAACCCGTGAGGTGCGATGCAAGGGGTGTACCAACCAGTGCGTCGTAACGATATACTCCTTCAGCGGCGGCCGCAACTTTTACACAGGCAACAAATGTGAACGCTATTTCGGAAACCGGGGAGGCGGAAAAACGAGGGGAACCAATCTTTTTTCAAAACGCAACGAGTTCCTATTCAATGACATTCCCCAGGCCGTCGAGCCGGCCCTGAACGTGACCGTCGGCATACCACGCATTCTCGACATGTACGAAAACTTCCCCTTCTGGAGCACACTTCTCACCGAGTGCGGGTTTGACGTTGTTCCGTCCTCTGAATCGAGCCAGGAAATCTATGAAAAGGGGCTGGGGGCCATCATGGCAGACAACATCTGCTTTCCCGCCAAACTCGCCCATGGTCATGTGGTGGATCTGGTTGAGAAAGGCGTCGACCGCGTCCTGTACCCGCTGACGTTCCATGAATCACCGGAAGATGTCGGTGTGGTCAACAGCTACAATTGCCCCATTGTGGCCAGCTATGCCGAAGTCCTCAAAGCTCCCCTGGAAAGGCCGGGAGACGGGACCCCGATCTTCGACGCGCCGCCCGTCTCTTTCCGGGACGAAAAACTGCTCAAGAAGGGCTGCCGATCCTACCTGCAGTCACTGGGCATCTCCCGGGGCCGCTTCAACCAAGCCTTCGCACAAGCCCTCGCCGCCCAGCAGCGATTTCGAAACGCCCTGGAAAGCAGTGGAAAGGAACTGCTCGAGCAGGCCGCAGATGAAGGGCGCCCGGTGGTGATCCTGGCGGGCCGTCCATATCATGCCGACCCGCTCATCGAACACCAGACATCGGAAATGCTGGCTGACCTGGGGGCCAGTGTAATCCCTTGCGAAGTAGCCTCAGGCTTGTGCGAAACCAGCATCAACGAATTCACGGTGATCCCTCAGTGGACGTTCCCCAACCGCCTCATCAAAGCGGCCCGGTGGGTGGCCGACCAGCCGAGCAACAGTATCCAATACGTGATGCTCAATTCCTTCGGCTGCGGCCCCGACGCTTTTATCATGGACGAAATACGGGACATATTGTCTGAAAAGGGCAAACCCCTGACAGCCATCAAGATTGATGAAATTTCAAGCACGGGTTCGGCCCGTCTGCGGCTTCGATCGCTCATGGAGACGATGGAACGCCGGGCTTCCCACCTGCCCGAACGCAAGGATATTACCAGAAAAACCCCACCCTACCTCGAGAAGGACCGGAAAAAGCGGATCATCGGACCCTACTTCGCCGACTGTTATTCACCTTTTTTCCGGCCCGTATTCCGCCTGACCGGGTACGATCTGAACATTCTCCCGCCACCCGACAAGGAATCCGTCGAATACGGCATGAAGTACGCCAACAACGAGATCTGCTACCCTGCCATTGTCGTTATCGGCGATATCGTCAAGGCCTTCAAAAGCGGTCTCTATGACCCGGAAACCACCGTGGTGGGGATGTCCCAGACGGGCGGGCAATGCCGAGCAACCAATTATGTCCCGCTCATCAAAAAGGCTCTCATCGGAGCCGGCTATCAGAACGTGCCTGTCATCGCGGCGGCCCACAGCAAGGCCCTGGCGAACGAGCAGCCGGGCTTCAACATGGCCGTGCACCGCATCATCCGGCCGGCCTTCGCCAGCCTGCTTTACGCCGATGCCATCGCCCGCATGTACTACAGGACGGCCGTACGGGAACGGGTGCCCGGACAGGCTGAAACCATCAGGGACCACTATCTGCAGGCGGCACTGCCGGCCGTCGAGACCGATAATACCCAGGGGCTTCTGAACCATCTGGAAGACGCCGTCACGTCTTTCAACGAAGCCATAGCCTCTGAAGCACCCCTCCCGAGAATCGGTATCGTCGGGGAAATTTTCCTGAAATACAACAGCTTCAGCCATATGCACGTAGTCGACTGGATGATGGCACAGAACATCGAGGTTTCTGTCCCCCCCCTCACGGATTTTGTCATGCAGTTTTTCGTCAACGCGGCAGAAAAGCAGCGCCGCTTCCTTGACCGACGGGCCGCCCTGTCACGGATGATCTCGGCTTTCCTTGAATATTACGCGGGGCGGATGGTTGAGCGTTTCGAAGACATTCTCATGGGGTTCCGCTGCTACGAACCCGTGGCCTCCATCTATCAGAAAGCCCGCATGGCTGAAGATATCGTGAGCCTGTCGAACCAGTTCGGCGAGGGATGGCTCATCCCCGGCGAGATCGCGGGATTCGCCCGTGAAGGCATCTGGAATGTGGTCTGCCTCCAGCCCTTCGGCTGCATAGCCAACCAGATCGTCGCAAAAGGAATCGAAAGCCGTATCCTCCAGCGCTACCCTATGATGAACATGCTTTTCCTGGATTTCGACGCCGGTACCAGCGAGGTCAACGTCCTCAACCGCCTCCACTTCATGATTGAAAACGCGCGGCGCCAGGTGGACCGTTCCCGGCACTTGGCCCAAGGGTGAGCGAAATTTCAGCCGGGGCACGTCACGGGGGGTACC